>JAMOQV010000145.1 GCA_027068615.1 Helicobacteraceae bacterium
GATTTTTTTCTTTTTGTTTTTTGATCAGCTTCGTTTTTTTGATGTTCTCTATCTGCATCAACTTCTTGATTGTCTTCTGTTGGTCTTACTTCTAAAACTTTTTCATCTTTTTCATTTACTATTGTTTGAGCTATGACATTTTGAAGCTCTATTCTATTGTTATGTGCATTTTGTATATTTGAGATACTTACAGCTTGTTGATTTACATATACTGCATTACCTATAGCTCCTATTGACATTTTATAACCTTTTTTTATAGTCTTCTTACTTATACCTTAAATTAAATACTACATAAACTTTACTTAAGCAAATCATAATAACAAACCCACTATTATAACAAAATCAAAAGAGGACAAAAATAGTCTTATTTAAAAAAAAGGTAAAAAATGCAAGTTTATTTAGATAACAATGCTACTACAATGTGTGATCCATTGGTAGTAAAAGAGATGATGCCATTTTTTAGTGAATTGTATGGTAATCCAAACTCACTTCACAAATTTGGAACAGCAACTCACCCAGCTTTAAAAAAAGCGATAGACCAAGTATATAATGCACTAAATGCATCTGATAATGATGATATAGTTTTTACATCGTGTGCGACAGAGTCAAACAACTGGATTTTAAAGTCAGTTTTTAATGACCATATAGTAAATGGGAAGAAAAACCATATCATAACTACAGAGGTTGAACACCCATCTGTTCTTTCAACTTGTAAATGGTTAGAGGAAGAAGGTGTAAAAGTTACATACTTACCTGTAAATGAGCAAGGTGTAGTTGATGCTAAAACTGTTGAGAGTTTTATAACTGAAAATACAGCTTTAGTTTCTGTTATGTGGGCTTCAAACGAAACTG
The DNA here is from genome assembly GCA_027068615.1 of Helicobacteraceae bacterium. Lineage (GTDB taxonomy): Bacteria > Campylobacterota > Campylobacteria > Campylobacterales > Sulfurimonadaceae > Sulfurimonas. The sequence goes on from JAMOQV010000145.1 coordinate 853, forward strand.
GTGCAATTTTTCCTATAAAAGAGATAAGTGAAGTTTGTCAAAAAAATGCAGTTTTATTTCACACAGATGCAGTTCAAGCAGTTGGTAAAATTCCAGTTGATTTAAATGATGTAAAAGTTGATTTTCTTTCAATGTCTGCTCATAAATTCCATGGACCAAAAGGTATAGGTGCTTTATATATCAGAAATTCAAGAAAACTTACACCATTACTTCATGGTGGCTCACAGATGGGTGGTCGCCGTTCAGGAACACTAAATGTTCCTTACATAGTAGGTATGGGAAAAGCTATCGAGTTAGCAACGACTAATATTCAGTCAAAAATGGCATCTATAAGAGCTAAAAGAGATAGACTAGAAGATGCACTTTTAGAGTTAAGTGATACTTTTGTAGTTGGTAATAGAGCAAACCGTACACCAAACACTATACTTATCTCAATCCGTGGTGTTGAGGGTGAAGGTATGCTTTGGGACTTAAACAACGGTGGAATTGGAGCATCAACTGGTTCTGCATGTGCTAGTGAAGATTTAGAAGCAAATACTGTTATGCTTGCAATTGGGGCTGATAATGAGTTAGCTCATACTGGTATAAGACTAAGTTTAAGCCGTTTTACAACAGATGAAGAGATAGACTACACAATAGAGCATTTCAAAAAAGGTGTTGCAAGACTTCGTGCGATTTCAAGTTCATTTGCAAAACAACAACCAACAGAGGGTGGAGAAGCAAAAGCTTGCGAAATGCACTAAAAAATTTTAAAGCAATAAATAAAAAAAGGAATTAAAGATGGCAAAAAATGATATGTTAGGCGATTCACTTTGGGATGCCTACTCAAATAAAGTAACAACACTTATGAATAACCCTCAACACCAAGGGGAGATATTTCAAGAGGAAGCAGAAGCTAGAGGTCATAAACTAATCGTTGCTGACTTTGGAGCTGAGAGTTGTGGGGATGCAGTAAGACTTTACTGGGAGATAGACCCAAAAACTGATAAGATAGTTGATTCTAAGTTTAAATCATTTGGTTGTGGTACAGCTATCGCATCAAGTGATGTTATGACTGAACTTTGTATAGGAAAAACTGTTCAAGAAGCAGTTAAAATTACAAATATTGATGTAGAAAAAGCTCTTCGTGATGACCCAGATACTCCAGCAGTACCACCTCAAAAGATGCACTGTTCTGTTATGGCTTATGATGTTATCAAAAAAGCAGCAGGGTTATACTTAGGTGTTGATAGTGAGAGTTTTGAAGAGGAGATTATAGTTTGTGAATGTGCTAGAGTTTCACTTCAAACTGTAAAAGAGGTTATCAGACTAAATGACTTAACAACAGTTGAGCAAATCACAGACTATACAAAAGCTGGTGGTTTTTGTAAAAGTTGTATAAAACCAGGTGGACACGAAGAAAAAGAGTACTACCTAGTAGATATCTTAGCTGATGTTCGTCGTGAGATGGATGAAGAGAAGATGAAAGCAGCAGCAGATGCTAGTGTAGCTGGTGAGGCTAATTTTGAAGATATGACTTTAGTTCAACAGATAAAAGCAGTTGATGCTGTTATAGATGAAAATGTTCGTCAGTTTTTGATAATGGATGGTGGAAATATGGAAATCATTGATATCAAAAAATCTGATGAATATATAGATATTTATATCCGTTATCTTGGTGCTTGTAGTGGTTGTGCAAGTAGTTCAACTGGTACACTTTATGCGATAGAATCAACTTTAAAAGAGAAACTTTCTCCAAAAATCCGTGTTCTTCCTATCTAGTGATATTGCAAAGACTTTTGTCTTTGCAATACTTATTATTATGATTTTTAAATTAGAATTTATTTATGTTTATTAATAATTTAGCCTACGAGGCATCTGCTGGAAGTGGTAAAACTTTTATGCTTGTTGTTCGTTATCTCTCTTTACTTTTCAAAGGTGCAGATAGCAAAAAAATCCTTACTCTTACTTTTACAAATAAAGCAGCATCAGAGATGCAAGAGAGGATAGTAACCACTTTAGAAGAGTTAGAGCATCGTGGAGAGTTGGATGAGATAGTAAAAGTTACAGAGTTTTCAAAAGAGTTTTTACTACAAAATCGTCAAAGAGTATTAAGTGAGTTTTTAAACTCCCATACTAAGATTATGACCATAGATAGCTTTTTTACTCAGATACTTCGTAAGTTTTCACTTTATGCTTCACTTATGCCTGATTTTTCAACATTTGCATCTCAACACGAGATAAAACTTCTAACTAGATTTTTAAAAGAGGCTGATGTAGCAGGACAAAAAGACACACTTGTCTCTTTAGCACTAAATTCTAAAAAAAGACTTAGCGATATTTTCTCTCTACTTGAAGAGTTTTACATAAAGAAGCACGAACTAAGCCATATAAACTTCTCAAAACAAAACTATAAAGTGTTTGAAGATGAAGCTATGATGCACTTTAGTGAGTTTAAAAGGCTTATAGAATCTTGCTCAGTTGCTTCAAAGACAGCTTTGAGTGGTGTCGATGCAAACAGTTATGATGAGTTAGTAGCTAAAAGTTGGATAGGCAAAGAGACACTAAACTATAGAACTTTTTCAAAATGCTTTACCCCCGAGATGGATGCCATCTTAACAAAGATTCAAGAAGCTATCAAAAATCAAAACCGAGCAAAAGAGCAAAACTTTTTTCATTCACTTTTGGGGCTTGTCTCAACTTATGAAAAAGCAAAAAAAGCACTTTATATTGATGATAGTGAGCTTAGTTTTTCCGATGTTACAGTGTTGGTGCATTACCTTTTAAAAAACAGAGTTGATAGTGAGTTTTTATACTTTAGGCTAGATGCAAATATAGAGCATATACTTTTAGATGAGTTTCAAGACACCTCTATAATGCAATACGAAATTTTAAAACCACTTATAAAAGAAGTAACAGCTGGAGAGGGTGTTTTTAACGATAGTAGTTTTTTCTTTGTTGGTGATGTAAAACAGTCTATATATAGGTTTCGTGGTGGTGTTAGTGCTTTATTTCACGAAGTGGTAAAAGAAAATGGCACTAAAACAGAGGCACTTTTAACAAACTACCGTTCACAAAAAGAGGTTATTGAGTTTGTAAATAGGGTGTTTGAAGATAAGATAAAAAACTATAACCATCAACTAACAAGAGATGAAGCAAATGGTGGGTTTGTTCAGGTTATGTTAAATGATGACCCACTACAAGAGGTATCAAAACAGGTAAAAACTCTTATAAAACTAGGTGCAGATATAGATGAGATAGCGATACTTTGTGCAACAAATGGAGATGGGCAAGAGATAAAAGAGAAGTTAGAATCTGATGGCATCGAAGTAGTTACTGAAACCACCACAAAACTTATAAATCAAAAAAATGTAAAAGCACTTTTAGAGTACTTAAAATATGTTTATTTTAAAGAAGACATTTATAGATATAACTTTTTTTCACTTATAAATCAAGAGTTAGATACTATAGAGTTTGTGGACTTAAATAGTGTAAAACTTATAGATATGGTAAAAAATGCCATAAAAACTTATAATCTTTTTAATGATGATTTTAATCTTATCAGATTTTTAAGTACTATTGCTAGATATTCAGATATAGAAGCATTGTTATTTGAATATGAAAGGCTTGATGTTAGTGCTGCTGCATCGGAGCTTAGTGGAGTTAGAGTTTTAACGGTTCATAAATCAAAAGGCTTAGAGTATGAGCATGTTATAGTTATGGATAGACTCAAAAAAGCACCACCATCAAGAGATGCTATCATCTATGAGTATGATGGTATAAAACTACAAAATCTTTACTTAAGAACAAAAGGGCGAGATGCCATAGATACAAACTATGCAAATGCTTTGGCAAAAGAGAGACTTCTTGTAAGGGAAGATAGTTTAAATGCTCTTTATGTAGCTTTTACACGAGCTAGAGAAAATCTTTTTATAGTAAAAAAATCAAAAGATTCTATGTTTGATATACTAGAATTATCACCTTTTAGTAAAGGTAAGTTAAAAGTAGAAGTTAAACCTAAAAAAATTAGTATGATAAAAAATGCTAGATTTGATTATAGTGAATTATACTATGGAACTCAAAGTGATATACTTGAACTTGAAAAAGAGGAAAGTCAAGACTTAAAATCACAAAACTTTGGTTTGGCTATACACTATATGTTGGAGATGATAGGCTCATTTGATAAGAAAAATATATCTCAAGCAAAAGATATGATGCTAAATAAATATGGTCATATTTTAGATGAAGAGGAAATTAAAGATATACAAAATCGTATAAAAATGCTTTTAGAATATAAAGAGTTTCAAACACTTTCAGATGGAGAGTGCTATAAAGAAAAAGCACTAAGATATAAAAATAATCTTAGATATATAGACCTGTTAGTTAAACATAAAACAGGTGTTTGGAATGTGATTGATTATAAAAGCTCTTTAGCTTACTCAGAACATCATCTAAAACAGGTTTGTTACTATGTTAAAGCTATAAAAGAGATAACAGACGAAAATGTTTGTGGTTATATATGTTATCTACTTGAAGATGGGATTAAGATAGTAAAAGTGTAGTATAATACCTTTATGAAAAAATTACCTATAGGCATCTCAACATTAAGAAATATTATAGAAGAGGGTTATTTGTATGTAGATAAAACAGATATAGCCTTAAATCTTATAGAAAATGGAAAATACTACTTTTTATCTCGTCCAAGAAGATTTGGAAAAAGTCTGTTTTTAGATACATTAAGAACTATATTTGATGGAGACAAAGAGATATTTAAAGGTCTTAGTATCTATGATAGTGGCTATAAGTTTGAAAAGTATCCTATAATTCGCATCAGTTTTAACAGTGGTAGATTTAAGTCTAAAGATGATTATGAACAAAGAATATTTGAGATACTAAACTTTAACCAAAAACAGCTAGATATAGAGT
>JAMOQV010000146.1 GCA_027068615.1 Helicobacteraceae bacterium
CAATAAATGTTATAAAAAGAAATGGTCGTATAGAGCCATTAGATATTACAAAAATACAAAAATACACATCAGATGCTGTAAAAGGCTTAGAAAATGTTAGTCAAAGTGAGCTAGAAGTTGATGCTCACTTACATTTTCGTGATGGTATAACATCAAAAGAGATACAACAAACTCTTATAAAAACAGCAGTTGATAAGATAGATATAGATGCACCAAACTGGACTTTTGTTGCTTCAAGACTATTTTTGTTTGATCTTTATCATCAAGTAAATGGTTACAATGGTTACTCGACACTTGAGAAGTATTTTGAAAAAGGTGAAAAAGAGGGTCGCATCCTTACTGGTTTAAAAGATTTGTATGACTTGGATGAGTTAGAAAAACATATAAAACCAGAAAGAGATTTGCAGTTTAACTATCTTGGTGTTAAAACACTTTATGACAGATACCTTATAAAAGATGCTAGTGGTGTACCGATAGAACTTCCACAACATATGTTTATGGCAATTTCTATGTTTTTAGCTCAAAGGGAAGAAAACCGTCAAGAGTGGGCTATCAAGTTTTACGATATGATAAGTAAGTTTGAAGTGATGTTAGCTACTCCAACTCTAAGTAATGCAAGAACTGTAAGACATCAGTTAAGCTCATGCTATATCGGTTCAACACCAGATAATATAGAAGGTATCTTTGATGCTTATGCAGAGATGGCGATGCTAAGTAAGTTTGGTGGTGGAATCGGTTGGGATTGGACAGGTGTTCGCTCAATGGGTTCATATATAGATGGTCATAAAAATGCAGCTGGTGGGACTGTACCATTTTTAAAAATCACAAACGATATAGCCATAGCAGTTGATCAACTAGGAACTAGAAAAGGTGCGATAGCTGTTTATCTTGAGCCGTGGCATATAGATGTAAATAACTTCTTAGACTTGAAAAAGAACTCAGGGGAAGAAAGAAGAAGAGCACACGACCTTTTTCCTGCTATGTGGTTAAATGACCTTTTTATGCAAAGAGTTCAAGAGGATGCTATCTGGACACTTTTTGACCCTTACGATACTAGAGAGTTAGCAACACTTTACGGAGAAGAGTTTAACAAAAGATATGAAGAGTTTGAAAATGATGAAAGCATCATAAAAGAGACTATAAAAGCAAAAGATTTATGGAAAAAGATTTTAACTTCATACTTTGAAACTGGTAGCCCTTTTTTATGTTTTAAAGATAATGCTAATCGTGCTAACCCTAACAACCACACAGGTGTTATAAGAAGCTCAAACCTTTGTACGGAGATTTTTCAAAATACCAACCCTAACCATTATAAGATAAAGTTTATCTTTGAAAATGGTGAGAGCATCTCTTATAAGGAAAATGAGTTAGTAAAAGTTGATAGTGGAGTTGAAAAACCAGCTAAAAAAGTTACTGCACTTGACTCTCTTGGTGGGATGCAGATTTTTGTAGTTGAAAAAGAGAAGATAAACGGCGATACAGCAGTTTGTAACTTGGCATCTGTAAATCTATCTCGTGTAAATACTCAAGAAGATATAGATAGAGTTGTACCTATCGCTATAAGATGTTTAGATAATGTTATAGACTTAAACTTCTACCCAGTTGAGAAAGTAAAACGAACAAATATGAAAACTCGCTCAATCGGTTTAGGTGTTATGGGTGAGTCTCAAATGTTAGCAGAAAAAGGCATCTTATGGGGAAGTCAAGAGCATTTTGATAAGATAGATGAAGTTATGGAAGCAGTTAGTTACAATGCTATCTCGGCATCTTCGGACTTAGCAAAAGAAAAAGGTGTTTACTCTGAGTTTGAGGGTTCTAAATGGTCAAAAGGTATTATGCCACAAGACCATGCAACAGCTGATGTTTTAAATCTTGTAGATCGTGGTGGGCTTTTTGCATCATCTTATGATTGGGATTTTCTTCGTACAAAAGTAAAACAACAAGGTATAAGAAACGGTTATCTTATGGCAGTTGCTCCAACTTCATCTATATCTATCTTAACAGGAACTACACAAGCCATAGAGCCAGTTTATAAAAGAAAATGGTATGAGGAAAACTTAAGTGGACTTATCCCAGTAGTTGTACCTAAACTTTCCCCTGATACTTGGGCATACTACACACCAGCTTATGATTTAGACCAAACTATACTTGTAAAAGCTGCTGCAATTCGCCAAAAATGGATAGATCAAGGTCAAAGTTTAAATATCTTTATAACACTAGATAAAGCAAGTGGAAGATACCTAAATGAGATATATATGTTAGCTTGGAAACTAGGACTAAAATCAACTTACTATCTTCGTTCACAATCACCTGAGAGTTCAAATGATGTGGAAGATAGAAGTATGGAATGTGTAGGTTGTCAATAATATGAAACCACTACTAGCATCTGAATTTGATAGTTTTTTAAAAAGATTTGATTTTTTTAAAGATGGTGAACTTCAAGAGATAAGTATAAAATCATTATCTGAGATAACTTTAAAACTAACCACCCAAGATAGTGCAAAAGATTTTGATTGGGTTAGTATAACTTTTGAATTTTCAGGTGTTAGTGATGCATCTTTAGTGGATGCTGATAAACTTCATCTTGTAGATATGAGTGATGGTATCTTGTTAAAAAAAGATGGAACTAATTTTGCTTTTAGGATAGTTAATTCAACGTGCTATATAAAATCTTCAAATTTGAAGTTTGAAGAGGGGCAATTTTAGAGGAGTTTGAGATGAGTTACGAGATAAAAGGTCATATACTTGGTTTTGATAAAACAAGAAATGTTGATATAAAGAAAATTGATGATTTTTTTTCAACTTTGATAGATACTGAAAATGAGCATATTTCATTTACTTTGATAAATCCATATATGTTAAGAGAATATTCGTTTGATTTACCATCAAATATAAAAAGTCTTTTAGAGATAACAGAAGATTCTAATGTTAGTGTTTATAACATTGCAGTTGTTCAAGAACCATTACAAAGAACAGCAGTTAATTTTATAGCACCTATAATTGTGAATGAAGATAACAAAACTATAGGTCAAGCTATATTAAAAAGGTCTGAACATCCAGATTTTGGTATGGCTGAGAGAATTGAAACATTTTTAAAATAATCATAAGGAGTTATATATGAGAGTAGTATGTCCACATTGTAAATCTGTAAATAATATTCCGTATAAAGATTCTTATAAAAAAGCAAATTGTGGTAAGTGTAAAAGTTCACTTTTAGATACTAAGCCTACAGAATTAAATGAGTTTAATTTTGATGAAGTTATCGTAAATAGTGAGATACCTGTTGTGGTTGATTTTTGGGCACCTTGGTGTGGACCATGTAAAATGTTTGCACCAACTTATGAAAAAAGTGCAAAAAATTTCCCATTAAAAGCACTATATACAAAGGTAAATACTGAAAATGAACAAAACTTGGGTGCAAGATTTGGCATAAGAAGTATCCCTACACTTATAGTTTTTAAAGATGCTAAAGAGGTGAAAAGAGTTTCTGGTGCATTGGATGAAACAAGTTTAAATCAACTTGTTTCACAGTTTATCTAAGCATAAGAGCAACAATAACCAGTTATAGAATTTACTTTTATATCAAAGTAGCTATTTGCTTCAACTTCAAAACTACATGGAGTTGGCATAGCTACAAACTCTTTTGCATCTTTTAGTTTTACTTCTATATTTCCACTATACATATCCATAATCTCAGAAGCTTGAGTATTAAATCTATATTCACCAACTTGCATAGAACCTAAAGTTTTAGTAGAGTTATCTGGCATAGTTATAGTGTATGATGTAACTTTACCATCAAAGTAAACATTCATATTTGTATCTACTTTTACATTTTCTAAAATCATTAATTTTCCTTAATTTTTTGAAATCATAACAAATTACTTCTTTAATCTTACCCTTTGTGAGTGAGTAATTGCAACAGCGATAGCATCTGTAATATCTAATGGTTTTATCTCTTTTTTTATATTTAGAAGTCTTTTTACCATAAATGCAACTTGTTCTTTTTTTGCTTTTGCTTTACCTGTTAATGCTTTTTTAACTTGAAGTGCTGTGTATTCGTGAAACTGTCCAAACTGCTGTAGTATAGTTAACATAATAGCTCCACGAAATTGTGCTAACTTTATAGTAGTAGCAGGGTTATGAGCATAAAATATATCCTCCATAGCTACTTCATCTATGTTATTATTTTTAAATATACTCTCAAAAGCTTCTGTCATTTGTGGAATCTGAAATTGTAATTCATCTGCTTTTATTTTTATAAGACCTGCTTCTATAAGGGAAATTTTTCCTTTTTCTAACGATAAAAGAGCATAACCCATATTTCTAGTACCTGGGTCAATTCCCAAAATAGTCATTTTAATCCTTAAATGTGTTGTCAAATTATACATTATTTATTACTTACTGTATAATATTTCTTAGAATTTATCTTTTTAGATTTAAATTTATAGGAAAGAAAATGAATAATAAAATTAAATTAACGGTTATAACTACATTGGCTTTAAGTACTACATCTGCATTCGCAACAAATGGTGACCAGATGATAGGGCTTAGTGCTGAATCAAGAGCACTTGGTGGAACAGGTGTTGCCCACTATATGGGTTCTGCAAATGCATTAACAAATCCTGCTCTTTTAGCTAAGATGAAAGATAAAGATGAGTTTATTTTTGCTGGAACTGTTTTTGATTCGGATGTAAAAATAAAAACTACGGCTGGAAGTGTGGCAAATCCTGCTATTGGTGTAAATAAAACTAGCGATGAGGGAGTAAGTGTTATCCCTGCTATATCTTTATCGCATAGAATTAATGATGATTTCGTAATTGGTCTTGGTATGTATGGTACTGCTGGTATGGGTACAGATTGGAGAGATACAGATAAATCATTGATTCAAAATTATAATGGCAAGGTTGATTTGTACAATATGAGAAGTTCACTTATGCTAATGCAGTTTGCACCATCTTTGGCATATGGTAATGATTTGTATGGTGTAGGTGCAACTGTAATTTTACAATATGGTTCATTAAGTGTTGATTATGATACAAATGGACAAGACGGACAGCTCAAGCATATTGGTAGTGGTTCATCAAATGATTTTGGTTTTGGTTTTCAAATTGGAGGGTATTATAATCCTATAAAATCTTTGACAATTGGTGCTGTTTATAAATCAAAAATTGATATGGAGTATAAAAATCAAATTTCTGATGCTGCTGAAGCATATGGCTATGGTTCTAATCCAGCAGCATTACCAGCAAAATCAGATCATTTAGAACAGCCTGCTGAGTATGGTATTGGTGTATCGTATGATATGGATGCATTTACAATGACAGCTGATGTTAAAGAGATAAAATGGTCTGATTCTAAGGGATATAAAGATTTTGGCTGGGATGACCAAACAGTTTATGCACTCGGTGTTAAATATACAGCTGCATCTTATTGGGCAGGTTTTGGATTTAATTATGGAGAAAATCCTGTGCCTAACAATGAAAGCGATGTGCCTGTAAACGGTAATCCTGCTTATAATACAGATGGCGATACAATGAACTTGTTTAATTATGCGATGTTCCCTGCAACTGTTGAATCGACTATTACAGTGGGTGGAGGTTATTCATTTTCTGAAAATCTTGCACTTAATGCTGCTTATACATATGCTCCAGAGGTAAGTGATACAGTTGATACCTCTACAGTAGCTACTGGTCATGTTACGACAAAGCATTCACAACAAGCACTTACATTAGCTGTTAAATTTAACTTCTAAT
>JAMOQV010000147.1 GCA_027068615.1 Helicobacteraceae bacterium
ATAAGTGAGTAAACAGATATATCCATAGCGATTTGAAAAGCTTGTTTTGTAGTTTTCATAAATGGCTCACTTAAAGCCTCTTTTGGTGCAAATGCAACAGAGTGAACTAAAAAGTCTATCTCTCCAAAGTCTGCTTTGATTTTATCTGCTATGCTAGCCATATGCTCTTCATTTGATACATCAAGCTCATAAACTTTATCGCTTCCAAACTCTTTAGCTATCGGTTCTACTCTTTTTTTAAGTGCATCATTTAAGTATGTAAATGCCATCTCAGCACCTTGATCAGCACAAGCTTTTGCTATACCGTAAGCTATCGATTTGTTGTTTGCTAGTCCTACTATAAGACCTTTTTTGCCCTTCATTATCATCTATCTGTCCTCTTTGTTTAGATTTTGTGCATCTGTTATCATTGATTTGAAATCATCTATCTTTAATGCTGCACTTCCCACAAGTACACCATCTACATTTTCAACCCCAAGTATATCTTTTGCATTGTTTGCTTTTACACTTCCACCATATAAAAGTGGTGCTTTTGACTTAGTTTTTAACTCTGAATGTATATCTTTTATATCTTCTAAAGTTGGAACAAGCCCTGTTCCTATCGCCCAAACTGGTTCATAAGCTATGATAAGATTTTCATAAGTTGTATCGATGCCATCATACTGCTTAGAGATATACTCCATCATAGTATCTTTTCCAGCTTCTCTTATATCTTTTGGCTCACCAACACAATAAACTATCTTAAAACCCAACTCTTTATAAAAGTTAAATTTCTCAGCTATAACCTCTTGTGTCTCACCTAAAATATGTCTTCTTTCACTATGACCGATAAGTATAGTTTTGATGCCAAACTCTTCAATCTGCTCTAGTCCTATCTCGCCCGTAAAAGCTCCATTTACAGTTGCATAAGCATTTTGAACACCAACTTCAACTTTTGCTTCAAATCTATCAAGTGCAGATGCTGTTGGAAAAACCAACACATCTTGAGAGATGCCATTTTCACTTAAAAAAGCATCTAACTCAGTTATATACTCACTTGTTTGTTTACGAGTAAAGTTTGTTTTTAAGTTTGCAGAGATTATCATCTACTTATTCCTTTATGATAAGAGGTGCAACACCTGGAAGCACTTTACCCTCAAGAAGTTCAAGAGATGCTCCACCACCAGTTGAGATAAAACTCATCTCATCATCAACACCAACTCTTTGAACAAGGTCAGCAGTATCTCCACCACCAACAACAGTAGTTGAGTAACTATCTGCCACAAAATGAGCTATATTTGATGAACCACGAGCGAACTTATCCATCTCATAAACACCCATAGGACCATTCCAAAGGATAGTTTGAACATCAGCTAAACCCTCTTTATAAAGTCTAACAGTAGCAGGACCTATGTCTAGCCCCATCCAACCATCTGGTATCTCTTGAGCTGTTACTATCTTACTTACTGCATCTTCTGCAAATTTATCAGCAGCTATAACATCAACTGGTAAATAAAACTTAACACCTAGTTTTTTAGCTTCATCCATAACATGCTGTGCATCACCTAGTAAATCATCCTCAACAAGAGAGTTTCCGATGTCATAACCCATCTGTTTTAAGAAAGTAAATGCCATACCACCACCGATAAAAATCTTATCAACTTTTGGAAGTAGGTTTATTAAAGCTTCAAGTTTTCCAGAAACCTTACTACCACCAACGATAGCAGCAAATGGACGAACTGGCTCATTTATAAGTTTACCAAAAAATCTTATCTCTTTTTCTAGTAAGAAACCAGCAGATTTATGTTCATTGTCAAAAAAGTGAGTTATACCCTCAACTGAAGCATGAGCTCTATGGCTAACACCAAATGCATCATTTATATAAATCTCAGCAAGTGAAGCTAACTTTTTAGATAACTCTTCATCATTTTTAGTTTCACCCTCTTCAAAACGAAGATTTTCAAGTAGTAAAACCTCTCCACCTTTAAGGTTCTTAGCTTTAGTAATGGCATCTTCACCAACTACATCATTAGCTAAGATAACATCCCTTTTTAAAAGGTGATGAAGTCTCTTTGCAACTGGTGCAAGAGAATACTTTTCAACCACTTCACCCTTTGGACGACCAAGGTGAGATGCTAAGATAACTGCACAATCTTGATCTAAACAGAAGTTTATAGTAGCAACAGCTGAACGGATTCTTCTGTCATCTGAGATATTTAAAAACTCATCCATTGGTACATTGAAATCACATCTTATAAAAACTTTTTTATCTGCTAAATCTAGTTTTTTTATATTTAAAAGTTCCAAGTAAACCCCTTACTTAGTGATATGTAAAGCCATATCTACAAGTCTCATAGAGTAACCCCACTCATTATCATACCAAGCCATAATCTTAATCATATTTCCACCGATAACTTGAGTTAAGTCCTCAGCAACGATAGAACTATATTCACAACCTACGAAATCTTGAGAAACTCTCATCTCTTTATCCATAAGTAAAAGACCTTTTAAGTTTGTATCAGCAGCTTTGTTAAAAACCTCTGTAACTTCCTCTTTTGTAGTATCTTTTCTTACAACAACATTCAAGTCAACCATAGAAACATCAGGAGTTGGAACACGAACAGATTGACCGTGAAGTTTACCTTGAAGTTGAGGCATAACAAGGCTTATAGCTTTTGCAGCACCAGTTGTTGTTGGGATCATATTTATAGCACCTGCTCTTGCACGACGCTTATCTTTTGAGTGTTTTACATCTAAGATGTTTTGATCATTTGTGTATGAGTGGATAGTAGTCATTAGACCTTTTTCTATACCAAATGCATCATCTAAAACTTTTGCAACAGGTCCAAGACAGTTTGTAGTACAAGATGCATTTGAAACTATCTTTTGACCAGCATATAACTCTTCATTTACACCCATAACAAATGTTGGAGTCTCTTTATCTTTAGCAGGAGCAGAAAAAAGAACTTTCTCAACACCGTTATCTATATGAACTTGAGCAGATTCTTGAGTTAAAAATACACCAGTACACTCTAAAACCATATCAGCACCACAATCAGCAAACTTAAGGTTTTTAGGGTCTCTATCTGAAAATACTCTGATTTTTTGCCCATCTATACTGATGTTTTCATCATCAATTTGCTCGATTTCGCTGTTAAATGTTCCATGAACAGAATCATTTTTTAAAAGATAAAGCATCATATCCATACTAGCCATATCGTTAATAGCTACAACTTCTACATCGTCTCTTTTTGCTGCTATTCTTGCTACACATCGACCAATTCTACCAAAACCATTTATTGCTATTTTTAATGCCATACTACTTCCTAGTTAAAATTTGTAAAATAAAATTGGGTTATTATACAAAAAATAAGTTATAATTCGGTTTAAATGGATAAAACACAAAATATTGCACTTTTTGGTGGTTCTTTTGACCCACCACACATTGGACATATAAAAATTATTAATACTTTAATAAAAATAAAAGATATTGATAAAGTTATTGTAATGCCAACATTTTTAAATCCTTTCAAGTCAAAATCACATGCTTCTGCAAAATTAAGATTACAATGGTTAAAGAAAATTTTTCAAAATTCAAAACAGATTGAAGTTAGTGATTATGAGATTTTACAAAACAAAAAAGTACCAACTATACAAACAGTTGAGCATCTTTTACACAAATACAATAAAATTTATCTCGTAATTGGTGCTGATAATTTAAAATCACTAGATAAATGGTATAAATATGAAGAATTAAAAAATAAAGTATCTTTTATTGTAGCAACAAGAGATGCTTTAGATATACCAAAATCTTTCATAAAACTTGATATTGATGAAAACATATCATCATCTCAGTTAAGAAAAGAGATGGAGATATCAAAGCTCCCTAACATTTGTGCAGATGAAATATATAAATTTTACACAAGGATTTCAATATGAAAGTTATGATAGTTGATGATTCAAAAACAATCTTAAAAGTTCTGACTTCATTATTAAAAAATAAAATTGATACAGATTTGAAAATTATTGAGTGTAACAGCGGTGAGGAAGCGATAAAAAAACTAAAAAAGACCACTGTTGAACTTATACTTCTTGATGTGGTTATGAATGGAATGGATGGTTATGAAACTTGCCAAAAGTTAAAAGCAAATCCAAAGACAGCAGATATACCGATAATGTTTTTAACATCTAAAAATGAAGAAAAAGACATTATAAAAGGGTTTGAAGTTGGTGGAGTTGATTATATATTTAAACCATTTAGAGAGGCTGAGTTTATCGCAAGAGTTAAACTACAGATAAACCTTATAGAGTTTAAAAAACAACAATTTGAAAACTTACAAGGTGAAGTGCTATTAAAAGTTGGAGAGATTGGGGAGAGTCGTTCTAAAGAAACTGCAAATCATGTAAAAAGAGTAGCAGAATACTCTCTACTATTAGCTAAACTTTATGGTCTTTCAGATAAAATGGCACAAACATTATATAGTGCATCACCTATGCATGATATAGGTAAAGTCTCTATTGCTGATAGCATCTTAAATAAACCTGCTAAATTAACCTATGAAGAGTTTAAAACTATGCAAAGTCATACAACTGCTGGTTATGAGCTTTTTAAAAACTCTAAAGGTAGGATACTAAAAGCTGCAGCTATCGTAGCACATGAACATCATGAAAAATATGATGGTAGTGGTTATCCGCAAGGTTTAAAAGGTGAAGAGATACATATATTTGGCAGGATTACTGCTTTAGTAGATGTATTTGATGCACTAGGAAGTGATAGAGTATATAAAAAAGCTTGGAAATTTAAAGAGATTAAAAAGTTATTTATAGAAGAAAAAGGGAAACATTTTGACCCTAAATTAGTTGACTTATTTTTAGAAAATAGCGATAAGTTTAAAAAGATTAGAGATAAATTACAAGATAAAGTATAAAAGGAACACAATGGAATTTCAACAAAGATTAGACAACATAGTAAAAGTGCTAGATATGAACAAAGCAGAAAGTATAGAGGTTTTTGACCTTCAAGGTAAAAACTATTTTGTAGATTTTGCAATTATTGCAACATCTCTTGGACAAAAACATACTTTAGCACTACTTGACCACTTAAAAAAAGATTTAAAACCAGCAGAAAGATTTAATTTTGTTGATGAAAGTGGAGATTGGGTTGTTGTAGATTTAGGAGATATACTTATCCATATAATGACTTCAGAATACAGAGTTAAGTATGATATAGAAAGCTTTTTAGACTCATTAAAAGACGGTTTGGATGGTGAAGCACTTTAGTTGCTTCCATCTCCAACTAATTCCTCTATATTTAACACACTATCTATATCTAAGATAGCTATCATATCATCACCATCTTTTTTTAATCCTTGTATATACTTTGGATCCATACCTAAACTCATATCTGGTGTTATACTCAAATCATCTATATCTATAGACTTTGTTTCTTTAATCTTATCTATAACTATACCCATAAGTTTATCTTCTTCTGTTTTTACAACTATAATAACAGTATCTTCGTGATATAACGGTTTATCTTTTGAAAATTTAATTCTCAAATCAACTATAGGAGTAACTTCACCTCTTAGATTTGTAAAACCAAGAATCCAAGGTTTTTCTATAGCTACTGGAGTTATCATAGTATTTTTATATACAAGTATAA
>JAMOQV010000148.1 GCA_027068615.1 Helicobacteraceae bacterium
GTTTAAATCTTGTAAGTAATGATGGTCGTGGTATTAATGCTAAAGGTTTAAGTGCAGCTGGTCTAGATGCAAAAGGTGCAAATAACTTTGGTCGTTTAAGTTTAACTAAACTAGATGGTAGAGATATCAGAGTTTCTGCTTCTACTGGTGCAGGTTTCTCAGCTACTTCTGATGTTGCCCAAGCTACTGTAAACCTTAGAGATACTAGAGGTGCAATAGACGCTGATATTGCAAGTGCTATGGGATTTAACGCTAATTCAAATGTTGAAAATATCACTAAAAATAAAGGTGCTGGTGTTACAACACTAAAAGGTGCTCAAGCTATGATAAGTATAGCTGAATCAGCTCAAAAAGCACTTGATAGAATCCGTTCAGACTTAGGTTCTGTTCAAAACCAACTTGTATCTACTGTAAATAATGTTTCAGTAAGTCAAGTAAATGTTGCAGCTGCTGAATCTACTATTCGTGATGTTGATTTTGCACAAGAGAGTGCTACATTCAATAAACATAACTTACTAGCACAATCAGGTAGTTATGCTATGAGTCAAGCTAACTCTGTTCAACAAAATGTTATGAAACTACTACAATAGTAGTTTCATAAATAAACTATAAAAAGATTAATATTTTAGATTATAAGGTTTTAGTGCTTTATTTATATGTTTTATCTGAGTATTTTTATCTCTACACCAAGATGGTGCTAGAAGTGAGTCATCATCTATACCTGCAGTTACTCTTTGAACAGATACATTTTTGGGCTTCATTAGGATTGATTTTACAAAAACATCAAGATAATCTTCTTCACTTATAGGTGTAAATTTACCTTTGTTGTATTGATTTGCCAAGGCTGTTTTTTTAACTACATAAAGTGGGTGGTATTTTACAGAGTCAATTCCCCACTCATAAGCTTGTTTTGAAGTCTCAAGCATCATCTCTTTAGTCTCATCTGGCAAACCAAATATAAGATGCCCACAAACATTAAGACCTAACTTTTTAGACTTTAATATCCACTCTTTTACATTTTCAGAACTATGTCCACGGTTAATTTTATCCAATGTTTCATCATAAACAGACTGGATGCCAAACTCTATCCATATCTCTTTGTCTTGATTTAGTTTAGCCATATATTCTAAAGTTTCATCAGTAATACTATCAGATCTAGTGCCGATGCTAAGACCAACTACATTTTCAAATGATAAAGCCTTATCATAGAGTGCTTTTAGAGTTTCAAAAGGTGCATAAGTATTTGTAAATGATTGAAAATATACTAAAAACTTCTCAGCTCCATACTCCCTTGCTTGTCTTTTAGATATAGCTTGAAATTGTTGTTCTAGTTGAAGCAGTTGTTTTTCTAAAAAAGGATTTTCTTTTGAGTTAAGATTTAGATGAAAACCTTTTAAGTCTTTTACCTCATCAGTAGATGCAGAAAAAGAATCATTTTCACAAAAAGTACAACCACCCTTTGCTACTGTTCCATCTATGTTTGGGCAAGTAAAGCCAGAGATATTTATACCAACTTTGTAAACCTTACAACCAAACTTATCTTTTAGATATGTACCAAATGTAAATATTTGTTTTTGCATTAAACTATATACTTACCTGTAAAACAAGCTGTACAATAATTTTCATCTTTGTCAGCTCCAACACTTTTTAAAAGTGCTTCTTTATCTATATATGCTAAAGAATCAGCCTGTATAAATTCACATATCTCATCCTCATTCATTCTTGAAGCTATAAGATGCTCTTTATCTGGTGTATCTACACCATAGTAACATGGGTCAGTTGTTGGTGGAGAAGATATTCTCATATGAACCTCACTAGCTCCTGCTTCTTTTAGCATCTTTATAATTCTAAGTGAAGTTGTACCACGAACTATACTATCATCTACAACAACAACCCTTTTGCCTTTAATTATCTCAACCATAGGTGATAACTTCATTTTTACTTTTAGATTTCTCATCTCTTGTGTTGGTTCAATAAAAGTACGACCAACATAGTGGTTTCTCATAATTCCCATCTCATAAGGGATACCACTCTCTTGAGCATAACCTATAGCTGCTGGAACACCACCATCTGGAACAGGTATAACTATATCAGCATCTACTGGTTTAACTCTTGCCAACTCTTTACCCATCTCTTTTCTAGTTTGGTAAACATTTTGACCAAAAACATTTGAATCTGGTCTTGCAAAATATACATACTCAAATATACAGTGTTTAGGTGTAGGCTCAAGAATTTGCATACTTACAGGCTCACAACCCTCTTCAAATATAAGAAGTTCCCCTGGTTTTACATCTCTTATAAACTCAGCACCAACAAGGTCAAATGCACAAGTCTCAGATGCTACTATATAACCACCATTTGGTAGTTTTCCAAGACTAAGTGGTCTAAAACCGTGTCTGTCTCTCATAGCAAACATCTTAGTTCTACTTAAAAATACAAGTGAAAAAGCACCCTCTATCTTAGTAACAGCATCTATAATTCTATCAAGAAGTTTATCTTTTTCACTTTTTGCTATAAGATGTATAAGATTTTCAGTATCCATAAATGTTTGAAAAATTGCACCTCTTTGGATCAATTTATTTCTTATCTCTTCAGCATTAGTTAAATTACCATTATGAACAATAGCCATCTCACCTAAATCATATCTAGCAAATACAGGTTGAGCATCTAGTATAGAATCATCCCCAGCTGTTGAATAGCGAGTATGACCAATAGCAGATGAACCCTTTAGAGTTTTTAGTTTATCTTCATTAAAAACACGAGTTACTAAACCACGATTTTTTATAGTGTGAAGTTTTTTATCGTCAGCAGATGATATACCAGCTGCTTCTTGACCACGATGTTGAAGTGCGTGAAGAGAAAAGTAAGCTAGTTTAGAAGCTTCTTCATGACCAAAAATCCCTACAACTGCACATTTTTCATTCATATTTTCAAGCAAAATATTTTCCTTAGATAGTATCTTAGTTGTAATTATACTAAAATTAACTTAAGTAAGAAAGCATAATAATGGAATTAAAATTGCTATCATAAATAAAAAACTATATAAAGGTAAGATTATGAACATTGTTTTAGATGGTAATCTTATTCGTATAACAACTCAGTTTGAGACACTAAACAGTGAATGGATGAAAAACTTTTTAAACCACCACTGTAGAGGTATGCTTTTTTTAAAAAATGCAGTTTTAGTATTTAAAAATGATGCTTTAGAAAGTATAAGAGATAAGTTTTTACAACAAGCAAGTAAAGACCTAGCTAGTAGAAATGAGTTTGCACTTGACTTTATAGAGCGTTCACTTCTTAAATGCAAAACAAGACCTATACGGATAGAGTTAGACAAAAATCAAAAACCTGAGAGTGTAAAAGTAAATCTTTATGTATATGATAAAGATACAGTGCTGATCTCTCTTCTATCTCCAAATGCTTGGGTTATGAACTATTTTCGCTCACAACTTCAAGTTTATGTTGAAAGAGGAACAGATATGAGCTTAGTTCTTGATGTAAGTGACTATAGAGCCAAGGCAAGACTTGATAAAACTCTAAATAAAAAGCATGTTTTACATTATACAATCGAGTATATTTATGATAATCATTTTATAAGCAAATTATATAGTGACTTTGCATCTTTTAGTTTTGGAAATCTTGCAAAAGACAGTGTAATTGACGATGAAAGAGTTAAGTTTTATACAGTATTGGAGTGTCCAGTTGGAGCTTCTAAAGAGATACTAAAAAGAAACTATCGAAAACTTGCTAAAGTCTATCACCCAGATAAGGTGATACATGAAGAACCACATATGCTAAACCATTACACTCAAAAATTTCAAATGATTCAAGAGGCTTATAGTGCATTAAAAAAAGTTTCATAATTTGGGTTAAAGTAAATGTCCCATCTCATCTTTTTTCACTTTTAAATAACCCTCATTATGCTTATTCGATTTTATGATGATAGGTACTCTTTTTACTATCTCTATATCTGCTAAGGATTCTACTTTTTTAGGGTTATTTGTAAGTAGATTTATCTTTTTTATATTAAAATATTTTAATATAAATGTAACTATATCGTAAGTTCTCTCATCTGCTTTAAAGCCTAACTGATGGTTTGCTTCTACTGTATTTAGACCTTTATCTTGAAGGGCATAGGCATTTACTTTGTTTAAAAGTCCTATATCACGACCCTCTTGCCTTAGATAGATTACCATACCATTTTGTTCAGATGCAAGTTTAAGTGCATATTCTAGTTGTTCACCACAATCACATTTTAAACTACCAAGTGCATCCCCTGTTAAACATTCAGAATGAACTCTAACTGTTGGTATATCTGCTAAATCTTTGGCATATATAACTAGGTGCTCTTTTTCACCCTCTTTAAACGATTTTATTTTAAAATTACCAAATTTTGATGGTAAATTTGCTTCTTGTGAGATTTCTATGTTCATTATAATCTTTAATATGTTAAAATTTAAAAATTTATTATATCTAAAAAGTTTAAATACAGGATTTAAGTTATGTTTCAAAGATTTAGAAGGACTCGTCTAAACAAAAATCTCCGTGCATTGGTTCGTGAGACAAGTGTAAGTGTAGATGATTTTATATACCCACTTTTTGTAAGAAGTGGAAAAAATATCAAAACAGAAGTATCATCTATGCCAGGTGTTTTTCAGATGAGTATAGATGTAGCTATAAAAGAGTGCCAAGAGTTAAAAAGCTTAGGTATCTTTAGCATCATACTTTTTGGCATCCCTGATGTTAAAGACTCTGTTGGAAGTGATGCTTTATGTGAACACGGTATCATCGCTTCAGCTGTTCGTGCTATAAAAGAGGCACATCCAGATATGTTTGTAGTAACTGACCTTTGTTTTTGTGAATACACAGACCACGGACATTGTGGCATTATAGATGAAGTAAAAGAGACTGTTATAAACGATGCTACTTTAGAACTCTCAGGTGAACAAGCTTTAGTTCATGCAAAAGCTGGAGCAGATATGATAGCACCATCTGGTATGATGGATGGCATCATAACTACACTAAGAGATGCATTAGATAAAAATGGTTATGAAAACTTACCTATTATGAGTTACTCAACTAAGTTTGCTAGTGGGTATTATGGGCCTTTTCGTGATGTTGCAGAATCAACTCCTAGTTTTGGAGATAGAAGTACTTACCAAATGGATCCAGCAAATAGAAGAGAAGCTATAAATGAAAGCATAGCAGATGAAGCACAAGGTGCAGATATACTTATGGTAAAACCAGCACTTGCTTACTTAGATATAGTAAGAGAGATAAAAGACAACACTTCACTACCTATGGCAGTTTATAATGTTAGTGGAGAGTATGCGATGCTAAAACATGCAGGTAATGCAGGGTTGATTGACTATGATAGAGTGATGATGGAAACTATGATAGGTTTTAAAAGAGCTGGTGCTGACATCATCATATCTTACCATGCTAAAGAGGTAGCAAAGTTACTAAAAAAATAAAAGCTATCATTTAAGATGATGCGACTAAACAAAGGCTTGTAAGTGGGATTATTCCCACTCACTTCTTAAGATATTGACAATTAGATTAATAATTGCTACAATTATCTTAAGAATTTCAATGAC
>JAMOQV010000149.1 GCA_027068615.1 Helicobacteraceae bacterium
TAAACTCAAAAGAGGTTCAACGGATAGAGGATGTCAAATCACTAAGAGAGAGACAGTTTGTAGAAGATGCATCCCCAACAGCACACCCGATACAACCAAAGTCATATATATCTATGAACAACTTTTATACAGCTACAGTTTATGAAAAAGGTGCAGAAGTTATCAGAATGATACATACACTCTTAGGTAAAGATACTTACAGAAAAGCAACAGATTTATACTTTGAAACTTTTGATGGTCAAGCAGTTACAACTGATGATTTTTTATGGGCTATGAGTGAAGCTAGTGGGATAGACCTTACACAGTTTAGAGATGGTTGGTACAACAAAAAAGGTACACCTGTTTTAAAAGTTGAAGAGATTTATAAAGATGAAACTTTTACTTTGAAGTTTACTCAAGAGGATGATTTTTATTTCCCATTAAAAGTTGGACTTATAGATAAAGATGGAAAAGAGATAGTAGATGAAACTCTTATCATAGATGCAAAAGAGAAAGAGTTTATCTATAAAAACTTACCATCAAAACCTATAACATCTATAAACAGAGACTTTTCAGCTCCTATCATAGTAAAAGAGAATGAAAAAGATTTTGCATTTTTGATGAAGTATGATAAAAACAGCTTTAACAGATACGAAGCTACTCAAAACTTTGCTATGCAAACTATTCAAAATATGATGCAAGAAAAAGAGATAGATAAAAAGTTTATAGAAGCTTACGGCTACCTACTAGACTTAGATATAGACAACTCTTATAAAGCCCTACTTTTAGAACTTCCTAGTATATCTAGCATAATGCAAACTCAAGAGGTTGTTGATTTTGAAATCATCTATAAAGCTAAAGAAAAGTTAACAAAATATATAGCATCTACTTACAAAGAGAAACTTTTAGAAATTTATAACTCACTAGATGATAAAACCATACCAAAGCGTGCTATGAAAAACAGAGCTTTAAGACTCTTAGCACCACTAGAAGATGATAAGATTATAAACTTGGCAAAAGAGCAATACAAAACATCAACAACAATGACTCAAAGAGTGGTAGCACTTGATGTTTTAGAAAATATCTCAACTTATGATGCAAAAGATGAGTTAGAAGATTTTTACAGTACTTACAAAAATGATACTTTAGTTATGAATAAGTATTTTACCATCTTGGCATCAGCAGATAAAGATGATGTTTTAAGCAGAGTTAAAAACCTACAAAACGATAAAGCTTACGATGAAAAAGTACCAAACCTTGTTCGCTCACTTATAGGAAGTTTTACAAGAAACTACAAATACTTTCATAAAAAAGATGGAAGTGGGTATAAGTTTGTAGCAGATAAGATTATAGAGATAGACACGATAAACCCTCAGATGGCATCAGGACTATCTGGTGCATTTAAAATCTATCCAAAACTAAACAATACAAATAAAGCATTAATGAAAAAAGAGTTAGAAAAGATACTAGATAGTGAAAATCTAAGTAAAAACTCTTTAGAGATAGTTAGTAAATGTTTAGGAGTTTAACAACAGACTTAGAGTGTAGTTTTTAAACTATACACTCTAAGGTCAAGAACTACATCATACCTGGCATACCCATCTGAGGTGGCATTCCTCCACCCATATCAGCTGATGCTGGAGTTTCTTCTGGGATTTCAAATATAGCTGCTTCTGTTGTTAGAAGTAAGCTTGAAACTGAAGTAGCATTTGTTAAAGCTACACGAGCCACTTTTAATGGGTCGATGATGCCAGCTTCAAACATATCTACATACTCACCAGTTGCAGCATTAAAACCTACTGTCTCACTATCTGCATTTTCAATTCCATTTACTACAACACCAGTATCAAAACCAGCATTTTGAGCGATTTGTTTAACAGGAGCTTTTACAGCACGAAGAATTATCTCTGCACCAATTTTTTGATCACCCTCTAAATCAAGATTTACTTTTGAAGCAGCACGAACAAGAGCAGCACCACCACCTATAATGATACCCTCTTCAACAGCAGCTTTTGTAGCACTTAGTGCATCATCAACTCTATCTTTTTTCTCTTTCATCTCAGTTTCAGTTGCAGCTCCAACTTTTATAACAGCTACACCACCACTAAGTTTTGCAAGTCTCTCTTGTAGTTTTTCTTTGTCATACTCACTTGTTGTTGCATCGATTTGCACTTTTATCTCTGCTATTCTTCTTTTTACAGCTTCTTCATCACCTGCACCATTTACAATAACAGTATTGTCTTTATCTATAACAACACGAGATGCTTGACCTAAGTGTTCTAGTGTAGCACCCTCTATCGTATGACCTGTCTCTTCAGAGATAACAGTTCCAGCAGTAAGAGTTGCTATATCGTGAAGCATAGCTTTTCTTCTATCTCCAAAACCTGGTGCTTTAACAGCAGAGATATTTAATACACCACGAAGTTTATTTACAACTAGAGTTGAAAGTGCCTCACCCTCTACATCTTCAGCGATTATAAGAAGTGGTCTTTGTGTTTTTTGAACTTGTTCTAGTAAAGGAAGTAAGTCTTTTAATGAAGAGATTTTGCTATCTGCTAGTAAAATCCATGGATTTTCTATCTCAGCTGTCATCTTTTCAGTATTTGTTATAAAATACGGACTTAAATAACCTCTATCAAATTGCATACCCTCAACAACATCAAGCTCATCAACGATACCTTTAGCCTCTTCAACAGTTATAACACCATCTTGACCAACTTTTTCCATAGCTTCAGCTATCATATCACCGATAGCACTATCTGAGTTTGCAGATATTGTAGCAACTTGAGCTATATCTTGCTTACCATTTACTACTTTACTAGCCTCTTTTAGGTTAGCTAAAATCTCATCACGAGCTTTATCCATCCCTCTTTTTACCTCAACTGGATTAGCTCCAGCTGTGATATTTCTAAGACCTTCAGAAAAGATAGCATTTGCTAAAACAGTAGCCGTTGTTGTACCATCTCCAGCCTCATCAGCAGTGTTTGATGCTACCTCTTTTACAAGTTGAGCTCCCATATCTTCTAGTTTATCTTTTAACTCAATCTCACGAGCAACACTTACACCATCTTTTGTAAGAACAGGAGCTCCATAACTTTTTTGTATAAGAACATTGCGACCTCTTGGACCCATAGTTACTTTTACTGCATCACAAAGTTGTGCTACACCTCTTGCTAAAGAATTTCTTGCTGTATCTGAAAAAATTATCTCTTTTGCCATCATTATTCTCCTATAATTCCAAAAATATCATCTGTATCTATTACTAAGTATTTTTCATTTTCTATTGTAACTTCATTTCCAGCATATTTACCAAAAACTACTTTATCCCCATTTGTTAATTCATTAACATCTTTACTAACAGCCACAACCTCACCTTGAGATGGTTTTTCTGTTGCATTATCTGGAATAATAATTCCAGAAGCCGTAGTATTTGCCTCTTCTAGTCTTTTAACTAGAACTCTTTTTCCTAGTGGTTTAAAGTTCATTATTTATTCCTTTTTGTTTTTTTTATAAATGCGATTTTACCAAATATGTGGTAAACAAAAAACTAACTTTCAAGAAAATTTTGCTAAAATCAAACAAAAAATAGGATTCTTATGAACTTACCCATAGTTATAACAAATAGATTATTAAAAATAATAGGAAATATAACTAAAACCTTGTCTTATCCTTTTCATTTTATATTTAAAAATAAAAGATTTTCTATCCCAAAGCAAAGTGAAGCACTTATAAAATCAGACAAAAAAACAAAGATACCAAAGATTGTATGGCAAACAAACTATACAAATAAAGTAACATTACCTGTTTATGCTAACTATCTTATCAACCGTTTACTTGCACCAACTTATGAGTATAGATATATGGGACATGATGAAAGAGATGAATTTATAAAAAATGAAGCACCTAGTGATGTAGCTCAAACCTATTCACAACTTACAGATGGGGCTGCTCAAGCTGATGTATGGAGACTTTTTGTACTAGACTATATAGGTGGAGTATATATGGATATAGATGCCCACTTAGTATGGCCACTTTCAAAAATAATAAAAGAGGACGATGAAGAGATATTTCTACTAAACAAAGAGCATTATACAAACTACTTTATGGCAAGTGCAAAAGATAATAAGGTTATAAAAAAAGCACTTAAGCTTATAGTTGAAAATATAAAACAAAAAAAAGTAGATGCAGGGGTATATAGCCTAACGGGACCAAATGTACTAAATCTAGCTATTGGAGATAAAAAAGTTAATCATAGATTTTATAGATACACTTGTGTTCAAGGTAGTTTTACAAATGAGTATTTTCAGTATATAGATAAACCTCGTGGAAAATGGACACATGCAAAAAAAGAGGAACTTTTAAAAGAATCAAAATGAAAACAGATAAACTAATAAAACTTTTTAGATATGCTTTAGGTTTACCAAAAAGTATATATGTAAATTTTAGACTTTTACCTTTTAAACAAGCTGTATTTTTACCTATCATAGTATCTACAAATACAAAACTTATCTCTTTATCTGGAAAAGCAACTCTTAAAAAAGTAAAAACAGGTATAGTTCGCATAGGTTTTACAGGTGCAGATATGATAGACTTTAACAGCAATCCAACTATGCTACAAGTTTGTGGAACTATCAACTTTAATGGAAAAGTAAAAATTGCAAAAGGAAGTAGAATAGTTGTTTATGGAGAGTTATCTCTTGGAGACAACTTTATAACAACGGGATGCTCAACAATAATATGTGCAAAAAATATCTCTATAGGTAACAACACAATGTTAGCATGGGAAAGTATCATAATGGATACTGACCAACATAAAATTTTTGATAAAGAGAAAAAACATATAAACCAAGATGATAAAGTTACCATAGGAAATGATGTCTGGATAGGGGCTAGAAGCTTTGTACTTAAAAATTCAACTATCAAAGATGGATGCATTGTAGGTGCAAACACAACTGTATCAAAATCTTTTGATGCTAAAGAAAGTATCATAGTTGGAAATCCACCACGAGTTATAAAAAACTCTGTTACTTGGCAACACTAACAAAAGTTTAATGAGACCAATTTACCCCATCTTTTACAACTTTTGCAGGATTACCAACAGCTATAACATTTGAACTTATACTTTTTGTGAGTGTTGAGTTTATACCAACTATACTGCCCTCTGCAACCTCAACACCTTTTAGTATAGTTACATTGTCTGCTAACCACACACCTTTTCTTATCGTTATATTTTGAGCATTGTTTATCTGCTTATCATCTTTATAGATTGGATGACCATCTGATGTCATAAGCTTTACATTTCTTGAAAACATACAATTTTCTTCTATGATTAGTTTAGCACCATCTCTTGCACTAAGATAACAATTTTTCCCAATAATAGAGTTTTTAGATATAGATAGATATGAATTATCCCCAGTTATCTCAATATCTACACCTCTAAGATTAACCCCTTCTTCTAAGATAAGAGTATTGTCACTACCTTTAGATATAACTGT
>JAMOQV010000150.1 GCA_027068615.1 Helicobacteraceae bacterium
GTTAGATGTATTATACAAACGAGGAATGTTGATCAAATCATATTTATTTTTTTACTGTATAATTGTTTATGGCAAAAATAGATGAAGCAAAAGAGATATTAAATACACTAAGATTATTTTTTAGTATAGGTATTGGCTTAGTTGTAGTAATAACAGGTTCTTTAATTAAAAAAGAGGAACTAAATGATATTGATTTATATTTTTGGGTAGGTTCTATTATAGATTTTATTCTGATGATAGGGTTGATATTTTTAGTTAAATCAATCAAAAAAAATACAAAAATTATAAAGGATTTATAATGAGTACATTTATTATAGTTGCTCTTTCTTGTTTTTTTATAGGTGTTTTATATTATGCTTTTAAAGAGATAAACGATATTAAAGTTATTCATTAAAACTACATATAAAAACTTTCTTTCTAAATAGTTGAAGCACTTTTTATTTATTTAACTAAAGTTTTCTTGTTTACAAAATTATGAGAATGAGATAAGAACATAAAGGAGTTACCCTCTATGTCTGTTTATATATGTTGTTAGTAGTTCTGAGAGAGATTTTTTTAGTTTTTCATCAAAATTATTTAATTCTTTTGTAAGCTTATCAGCTAAAATATCTGCTTCTACTATACTCTCTTTCAAACCTAAAAGAGTTACGAAACTATTTTTATCTTCATCATTATTTGTTAGTTTACCAGCTTCTTCTGAACTTTGTGTAACATCAAGTATATCATCTTGTATTTGAAATAATATACCCAAATCTATACCAAAGTCATATAATCTATCTGCTAACTCTTCTTGACCAACTATAATAGCACCCATCTTTAATGATGCTGCTATAAGTTTTGCTGTTTTATGTTTATGTAAAAACTCTACATTTTCTATATCTAGTGGTCTATTTTCAAAGTAACAATCTATAGCTTGACCTAATACCATACCATTTAGACCACCATTGTGAGATAACTCTTGTATAAGTTTCACTTTTGTATAGTCTGAAAATGGAGCATTTGAAAGAACTTCAAAAGAGTATGTATTTAGTGCATCTCCAACTAGTATAGCTGTTACTTCATCATAAACAGTATGAAGTGTTGGCTTACCGCGGCGAAGGGGAGAGTTATCCATAGCTGGTAAATCATCATGTATAAGAGAATATGTATGTAAAAGTTCAACTGCATAAGCTGCATACATAGCAGATTCTAACATCAAAGGGTTATAAGCTGAAACTACACCTAGTAGTAAAGCAGGACGAAATCTTTTTCCACCAGCTAAAAGCATCTCTTGTAGAGCTTCTTCATAATGGGGATGGATAGACTTTGATTTTGGTAAATTATCTAATAAGAACTGTTCAAAATTTTGCATACCTAATTTTATAGTATTTGTTGTTAATGTTAGATAAAAACAACTAAATCTAAAAAGTTAATTATATGAGTACGAATAATGAGATTTTTTTTAAATGGAGGAGAATATAAAAAGACTATCATATCTCAAAAAGAGATATGATAGAGTATATCTTTAGCAACAGATATTTTTCTAAGTAAAATACTTATTAGAAGTTATATCTAGCCCAGAAACGGATGATATCAGTATCATGTGTACTGCTAAGAGCTGAATCATTATCATAGTCAGTCATAACATAAGCAGCTAAATAATCAACACCACCAGCTTTTAATTTATAAATAAAATCAAATTCATTGTAGTCATTATTATCACCATTTCTGTTAGCTTTACCAGCATCTGTATCAGCATATTGAGCGATAACTGTACCCATATCACCTAAGCTATAAGCAGCTTTTACCATATAAGTTTCAGAATCTAATTTGATAGCATTTTGATTAGCAATCATTTGAGTATAAAGTGGAGTTTTTACACCTGTTCCAACATTGCTAACACTAACAGCACCATCATCTACATCAGTATATGCAGCACATAAAGTTAAAGCTGGCATTGGCTTAGCACCAATTTTAACACCATAAGCAGTTGTGTCTTCTAGTGTATCTGGATCAACATTACCATATTGAATACCTAAACTAAGTCCCATTGGTAAAGATTTATCAGCTATCTTAGCATCTAACCAATAAGCATCTGCAGATATTGAAGGAGTATTTGCCCCTGAACCAAGTGGAGAGTGATCTCCTACATTGTGAAGTGTATAGTAACTAGCAGTAAAAGTAGTCATTGGAATAGCAGTAGTTTGTGCAGTTAATAAATATGCACCCTTACCAATAGGTAAACCATCAACTGTTAAATCACTAAAATCAGATATATCAGCAGCAAAACCATTTTTGTTAGATTTACTTACATAAGCACCAACTAAAGTTGTGTTTGGTAAATCAGTGTTTACAGCTAAGATTGCATCAAAAGTATTTTTAAATACATTCCAGCCTTCACTAAATGCTAATGGAGAAAGAGACTTAGGAAGTTCTTGACGACCAATTTTAACAGTAGTATTACCAATTTTCTTAGCTACAAAGATTTTTGTAAGCATAATATCATTTGATGAATCAGAGTTGATAAGAGATGAATTATTTTGTTGCATTACACTATCAACTAGATTATTTTCTAAACCTGCAGTTCCTAAATAACTTAATTGAGAACCAAAAGTGAAGTTATTTTTAAGGTCAGCATTTAAGTTTAATTGTAAACCAACATTTGCTCTTGAGTTACTTGAATCAAAGAAACCATCATCACCAGCAACATCTACATCAGCAGTTTGATAATAAAGTACAGCTTGACCAGTAGTTACGATATCAATACCTCTATCTGCAGCCATTGCACCTGTTGTTAATGCAGCAACTGCCGCTAAAGAAACCATTGTTTTTTTCATATTTTTCTCCTATTTTTTTTAAGTGTTTTAAAAAGCCTTTTTAAAAAGCCAAATAAAGCATCTGAGACCCCGTATTGTATAGCATATAAATTTAAAGGTAGTTTAAAAAGAACTCTTTGCTTATAGATTGTTTACTATTTGTTAATTTTTGAAAATTATACGAAATATATAAAAAGATATTTACAATTAATTTTCATCACTAATAACTACAGTAGAAGCTAAAATATCATGTAAAGCTTTATTGTCTTTTCTATAAAATGGAACAAGAAGACCAAGTAATGTAGTTGCAGAAAATAAAAAGGCTACAAACCTCCAAAAAGCTCTAAAAAAAGAGATTTTTTTATGTGTTTTATCATCTACTACTTTTATAATATATGCTTTTTTACCTGGTGTTTGTGCTAATTTACTCAACAAAATAGCATATATAATCCCATATAAAGAAACCCCTATTAAAGGTGCTATTTGGGATGACTGAAAATCTTCTTTACCATCTAAAAATACATAAGTTATAATGTATAGTATAGGGGCATATATCATAAACATATCTGTTATAAATGCTTTTATACGATCTGTATATCTGGCATAATGAACATTTGAGAGTTCATCTTTTGATTTTTTATCTTGAAGTTGTTTTTTCTTTTTTAAGTCTCTAAATCTCATAATTACCTACATTTGATTGATTATGAAATTATACAATAAAAAAATAAAAAGAATTTAGAAGAAGTAAATAGAAGGGGAAACCCTTCTATTTTAATAGGAATTAGTGTAAATCTCTCCACACCTGTTTTTTCCAAAGAATAGCAAAAATTGCAAAAATAATGATATAAATCATAACATTCATACCAACTGCTTCTCTTTCGTGTCTTTTTGTATCACCTGAATCTTCAAGATACTCAATCACTTTATCAGCAGCTTCTGCATTTACACCAACTCTAGGCATTGCAGTACCTTTTAGGTAGTTTTGAGGATTTTCTACAAAAGTTTTAATGTAGTGCTCACCACGAGAACGGATATAGATACTTAAATCTGGTGGTAATTTACCCATATAAGCTTTTAAGCTATCTTGATAATCTAACACTTTAGTATCAAATGCTAACCCATCTTGTTTTTTCTTAAATGTTGGTTTAGTACCTATTTGAGTCCATTTTTCATAATGATTAGCATGACATCTACCACAAGCAGTCTCATATGCCATAGCTGGAGTTAACTCTTCACCTTTAGGAGCGATTGATTCTAAGTAAGCAACCATATCTGCAACTTCTTGATCCATATCTCCACCTGCACCATAAAAAGGTACCATTGGGTGCATTTGACCTTTACTTGCATCAAATTTATGTTCTACCATTAAAGCATGAGCTGGATTTTTGATAAGACTTGCTAAGAATTTAGCAGAATATACTGAACCAGCATTACTTAAATCTGGTGGGTTAACACCATAACTAGCAGCTGCAGTTACAGCATCCATAGGTGCTGGCATACCAGCTTTAGTGATAGCATGACAACCAGTACAACCACCAGCTCCCATAACTAAATCTTTACCACGAGTAGCATCACCTTTTTTTGTAAGTTCAGGTAAATCTTTATATTCAAAACCTTCACTCTCAACATGTTTATGCATTTGACTATGAGCAAAAGGCTCAACTAGGTAGTATGTAACTATCGTAAAAAATACTACGATAGCTAATATTAATGGTTCTTTATTTTGTTTCATTTTTTCTCCCTATGCCTTTTTTTCCATTTTAGTGATAAATGGAAGTACTATCCATAAACCAATAAAAGTAAGTGCTGCAACTAAACCTATAGTACTAAAGATACCTTCAGGTGGTAATTTACCCATTGCAGTTAGAACTATCATATCTACTAACATTGCCCAGAACCAAATTTTAAACAGACCACGACGAGATGCTGGTGTTGTATTTGGACTTCTATCTAAGAACGGTAAAAGAACAAAAATAACTTGAGCAAATGCGAATGCAATCAGACCAATATTAGTTGAGAACGGACGAAGAATCTCATAAGACCATAAGAAATACCACTCAGGATAGATATGAGCAGGAGTCTTAAGACCATCAGCAGGATCAAAGTTAACAGGATCCATTGCAAAATCATAATGGAAAAATACTAAGTAAAAGAAGAAGATTAAGTAGATACCTACAACCATCATATCTTTTGCCATAAAGTCATTAGCAAATCTCATAACTTTAGAACCAGCTTTATCACCAGCTAAATATTTTTTAGATTCAGCATCAAAATCAATCTCTTCACCATCTTGGTTATTAACATGTGGGATTCTTAAAGCTGCAAAGTGAAGACCGATAAGTCCCATAATAGCTAAAGGAATAAGAAGTACATGAAGCATAAAGAAACGGTTAAGGAATGCTTGAGCAGGAACATAATCCCCACGAATCCACTCAACAAGACCATCAGCATGTAATGAACCACCAGCAAAAAGGTTAGTAATAACCATACCAGCCCAGTAACTCATTTGTCCCCATGGAAGCATATAACCAGAGAAAGCCTCAGCTGAAAATGCAACAAAAAGAAGCATACCTGAGATCCAAATCATCTCACGACCCTTTTTATAAGAACCGTAGTAGATACCTGTAAACATATGTATATAGATAATTAAGAAAACAACAGATGCAGCAACACCATGAACATGTCTCCATAACCAACCAAAATCAACCTCTCTCATAATAGTGTAGTTTACACTATCAAATGCAGTAGCTACATTTGGTTGATAATACATAAGTAAAAATATACCTGAAACTAGAAGTAAAGTAAATGTTACAACAAGTACCATACCCATAGCCCATAAAAAGTTGATGTTTTTTGGAATCCAATATTCCGACATCATTACCTTTTCAACTTTATCAATTGCTAATCTTTGGTCGAACCAATCTTTAACACTTGTCGCTTTTGTAAAATGTGCCATTTTTTTCCTTTACCTATACTTTAAGAGTTATGCCAGCTTCTAGCATCTTTTTATACTCAGGTCCTTCTTCACCTAAAACCAGTTTATTACCATCTATCTTAAACGGAGGGATATCAAGACCACGAGGAGGTGGAGCTTTTGTTACTTCTGCTGTAAAATCATACATACCACCATGACAAGCACATAAGAAACTCTCTTCAGCAGGGTTATAACCAGGGATACAACCTAAGTGAGTACAAAGACCTACACAAACCATAAAGTGACTATCACCGATTTGGATAAGTCTATCCATATCTTTAGGATTAGCTTTTGCTTTTTCCATCATCTCTTTAGTTTGTTTTAAAACGAAGATTGGCTTACCTCTCCATTTTTCAGTAACTAGTTCATTCTCTTTATAATCATCCATATTAAGAGTTGTAAAACCAGCTGCTTTTACACTTGGAAGTGGATCCCAAGATTTTTTCATTGCATATAATGAACCTATCGCACCTATACCGGCTACGGCACCAAATGCTTTACCCATAAAACCTCTACGGCTATTATTTTTCATATTCGCTCACTTTTTTGTGAATTTTTACAGCCTTATTATATACTAAATTTGTTTTAAATATTTATAAAGTTAAGCTTTCTTTTATAATTTCTACAATTTTGTTACTATTTATATCTATGTTGTTATAATTATTAGCATTTATTATACTAATTTGCTCTTTTAATAGTTTTTTATCACTTATATAAACAATAGGAATATTTAATTTTTCAAATATCTCATTAAACTC
Source organism: Helicobacteraceae bacterium (assembly GCA_027068615.1). GTDB lineage: Bacteria > Campylobacterota > Campylobacteria > Campylobacterales > Sulfurimonadaceae > Sulfurimonas. The sequence continues at coordinate 6,528 of JAMOQV010000150.1, forward strand.
TGTAGGATAATCATCTCTTTGTATAAAAATTGGTTTTCCACCAGATGCCAAACACTCTAAAGTAGCTTGAGGTGAAGCAGTTATAAGAACTTCTGATTTCGTTATAACCTCATCATAATCTTCAAATTCATAAGTATTGTTAATATTTTCTTTTATAAAATCCTCATAATCTAAAAAATAATAAAATCCAAGAAGAACACAAGCATCCAACTCTTGTAAAAGTGGTATAAACTCTTGCATATCTTTTTCATAGTCATCATCACCAAAGAAAAAAGCCAAAGGGATAGTTTTTTCTTTTTTTTCAAAATACTTTTCATCTACTACAATTTCATTAGTTTTTATATGGACAAAAGTTGAAAAAAAGTTTTTCATATCTTCAAGCATTATTGGATTTGCTTCATCAGAATCAAATATAAGTCTATCTCCATGATGAGCTATATAAGGGATATTTCTTACAACATCAACACCAACACAATCATCAATCCCAAAGTCTCGTGCTATTTGAGCGATACGAAAATCTGAACAAAGAAGTGTTATATCTTCATCTTTTAAAGCTCTAAGTATCGTAGTAGCTCTTCTAAATCTATCTAACCCGATGCGATGCCCTGTATGAACATAGTAGTATGTTTTCATTGCTGTTCCTTTTTCTTTGCCATTCTTATATATATATGTAAAATCTCAACTGCTGCTGGAGTTATACCACTTATATTCATAGCTGATTGAAGTGTTGGTGGATTAAAAGCTTCTAGTTTTTCAACAACCTCTGCACTAAGTCCACTTACACTTTTAAAATCAAACCCATCAGGGATAGCAACTTTTAGATACTTTTTCATCCGTCGTATCTCTTCACTTTGCTTATCTATATAACGAGCATATTTACCCTCAACTAAGATTTCATCTTTTATATAATCATTATATTTTTCTAACTCTGGACAGATTTTTAACATCTTTTCAACATCAAATGTTTTTCTAGCTACAAGTTGTTGTGCAGTTGATACATCCTTTAGAGGTTGTTCATCTATAGATACTAAAAGTGCATTAAACTCTTTGTTTGGTGTAAATTTTGTATCTTCTAAAAGTTTTGCACCCGCTTTTATCTGTTCATCTTTTAGTTTTGCTTTCTCATAAGTCTCTTTATCTATAAGTCCCAACTCATAACCATAATGTGAAAGTCTAGTATCTGCACTTTCTTCTCGTAAAAGAAGTCTATACTCAGCACGAGATGTAAACATACGGTAAGGCTCTTTTGTACCTTTTGTTACCAAATCATCTATAAGAACACCTATATATGCCTCATCTCTTCTTAAAATCAAAGGTTCTTTGTTATCTAAACTAAGAGATGCATTTATACCAGCCATCAAACCTTGAGCAGCTGCTTCTTCATAACCAGTTGTACCATTTATCTGACCAGCCAAGTAAAGACCTTTTACTTTTTTAGTTTCAAGAGAATGTTTTAATTCACGAGGATCAACATAATCATACTCTATAGCATAACCATATCTTACAATTTTTGCATTTTCCATCCCTTTTACAGATGCTACCATCTGTCTTTGAACTTCTGGCGGTAAAGATGTACTTAAACCATTTATATAACACTCTGTATTGTCCATAGTTTGTGGTTCTATAAAAAGATGATGTTTATCTTTATCTGCAAACTTGCTTATTTTATCCTCTATAGATGGGCAATATCTTGGACTTTTACCCTCTATCTGACCCGTAAAAAGTGGAGCTCTGTAAAAGTTAGATGAGATGATATTATGAGTTGTTTCATTTGTATAAGCTATATAGCACGGTAGTTGTTTTTTAGTTTTGCGAAACTCTTCACGGTTAGTTCTAAAACTAAAAGGGTTTGGTAGTTCATCTCCACCTTGCTCTTGCATAACTGAAAAATCTATAGTTGAACTATCTATCCTTGCGCAAGTACCTGTTTTTAATCTTGCCATATCAAGTTTACAATCATCTCTTAAAGAATCACTCAAATCTATACTTGTTTGTTCTCCAAATCTACCACCAACTTGCTGAACCTCACCTATATGGATAATCCCTTTTAAAAATGTACCACTTGTAATGATAACTTTTTTTGCTCTGTATTCATTTAAAAGGTCAGTTTTGACACCTACAACTACACCATCTTCTAGTATCAGTTTTGTTGCTGTTTCTTGAGCTAAATCTAGATTTTTAGTGTTTAAAATCGTATTTCTAGCTATTACACGGTATTTATCCATATCTATTTGAGCACGACTACCACGAACTGCTGGACCTTTTGTCTGGTTAAGTATGCGAAACTGTATCCCTGCTTCATCAGTTATAAGCCCCATCTCACCACCTAGTGCATCTATCTCTCGTACAAGATGTCCTTTTGCTAGTCCACCTATAGCAGGATTACATGATGTTGCACCAACATTTTCTGCAAGCATAGAGATTAAAAGTGTTTTTTTACCCATTCTAGCAGATGCCAACGATGCTTCAACACCAGCATGACCACCACCTACTACTATTATTTCATAATTCATAAATTTTCTCGATTTTTATTTATTTAATATAGCATAATGAACAAAGTCCATTATACTAGCAGGGACAAATGTCCCTACAACCCCCTAAAGCTATAAAAAGTAAACTTTTTAAGAAAAAAAGAGAGTTAAATTATTTAATATTTAATTTTTTTTGTTACAATTATAGTAATCATTGAGTAAGGGTTTCCCCTCACTCTCTATCTTAAGTTCTCGGCTAGGATAATTAAGATAGTGATTACTATAAGAATTAACTTCATGGTAAGCTCCTTTTTTGGGGTTTCCCACCTATCCCGATTTTCAAGCACACCACTTCCCATCAAGCCATAGAGTTTTACCATTTGTAACGGTCGTATTATAGCATTATTAGATTGTTTTTGATATAATCAAGCAAAAATAATATATTTGGATTGTGAAATGTCAAGTAAAGATTTATTTAAAGATTATAAACCAGAGATTATAGAGTATGAAGAAGAAGTTGATGGTGGTGATGAGCATAAGATAAGGGAAAATAGACTAGATGAAAAAGCTATGCTACTTGAAAAGATGAGAAAAGCCAAAGCTAAAGCTAAGGGAAATCAAACAACTTTTAGAAGAAATATCAGAAGTGAAAATCTATAATGTTTACAGGACTTATAAGGGAAGTAGCTCGTGTTAAAAGCTTTGTAGGAAGTAGATTAAGCATACAAGCAAAACACAAAGCAAAACTAGGCGATAGCATCGCTATAAATGGTGCTTGTTTAACTGTAGTAAAAGTATTAGATGATGGTTTTTGTGTTGAGTTATCTCCTGAGAGTCAAAAACTTTTAGCTATACAAAACTACAAAGATGAAGTACATATTGAACCAGCGATGATGATGGGCGATAGGTTTGAAGGTCATATAGTTCAGGGACATATCGATGCTATAGGGGAGATAAAAGAGATAAAAAACAATGGTAACTCTTTTGATGTTTTTATATCTGTAGATAAAAAATTTATCCCATATATAGTTCCAAAAGGTTCTATCACTATAGATGGAGTTAGTTTAACTGTAAATGATGTAAAAGATGATACTTTTAGACTAACAATCATACCACATACAATGAAAGAGACTCTGTTTAGAAACTATAAAAAAAGCTCAAAAGTAAATGTTGAGACAGATATGTTTGCAAGATATGTTTCACACATAATCAACCATCAAAGTAAATCCAATCTTTCATGGGATGATGTAGAAGCTATAACGGCTCAATACTAATGTCAGATATAAAATACAAACTACTAAAAGATATATTTGGACATAACTCTTTTCGTGAACTTCAAGAAGAAGGTGTTGATGCAATTATGCAAAATCAAGACCTTCTTATGATACTACCAACTGGTGGTGGAAAATCTCTTGTTTATCAACTCCCAACTCTACTTAAAAATGGCATAAGCATCGTTATATCTCCACTTATCGCACTTATGCAAGACCAAGTAGCATCTCTAAAAGCTCAAAATCTTAGTGCTGATATGATAAGTTCTGCTCAAAGTTCTACGGAGGTTAGTGAAGTTTTATCAAAAGCTAGACGAGGCGAGTTAAAGTTTTTATACCTTTCACCTGAGAGGCTAAACACTGAATGGACTTTAGAGTTTTTAAAATCTCTAAATATAAACTTTTTTGTTATAGATGAGGCTCACTGTATATCTCAGTGGGGGCATGAGTTTCGAGATGATTATAGAGCTTTGAGTAACTTAAAAAAGCATTTTCCACACACTAGTATCTGTGCATTTACTGCAACAAGTACCGAACATGTAAAATACGACATCATAAATAACTTAAACCTACAAAACCCAGTTTTACTAAAAGGTAAAATTTTTCGTAAAAATATCTTCATCTCAGCCCAAAGACGACTTCAAAACGGTTATGCTCAACTAGAAGACTTTTTATCAAGACATAAAAATGAGAGTGGCATCATCTATGCAAGTAGTAGAAAAAAAGTTGAAGCCCTTTGTGAATACTTAGTAGATAATGGCTACAAAGCCCTACCTTACCATGCAGGACTTTCACAAAAAACAAGAGAGGAAAACTTTAAAGATTTTGTAAATGACAAAGCAAACATTATGGTAGCAACCATCGCCTTTGGTATGGGGATAGATAAAAGCGATATAAGATTTGTTGTGCATATGTCATTACCTAAAACACAAGAAAACTACTACCAAGAGATAGGACGAGCTGGAAGAGATGGGGAAGATAGTGAAGTTTTACTACTTTTTAATGCAGGTGATATTGCCCAGCACAAACGGTTTTTAGATGAAGTTCAAAACTCCGAGTACAAAGAAAACCAACTCTCAAAAATCAACAACATATATAAATTTGCTACAAGTGAGATATGTTTTCACAAACAATTAGCCGAGTATTTTAACGATACATTAGAGCCGTGTAAAGATAGATGCGATAACTGCCTAGATGGAGATGCAAAAAAGCAAGATATAACTAAAGAGGTGCAGATGCTTTTAAGCACCATCTATAAAACAAACCAAAGTTTTGGAAAAAACTATATCATAGATGTTTTAAGAGGCTCAAAAGAGCAAAAAATACTAGCAAATGAAGCTGATAAACTTTCAGTCTATGGCATTGGTACTCACATAAGTAAAAAAGAGTGGTTTGTTATACTTGAGAGGGTTATGGAGCTAAATATCTTAACTTTAGGGGATTTTAGTGTTTTAAAACTAACAAATGATGCAGTAGATATACTCAAAGGTAAAAAACTTGTAGATATAAGAGCTTCAAGACTTCAAATCTCTATTAAAGAGAAAAAAGTAAAACAAGTTACCGAATTTGATTATGATGAGGAGTTATTTGAAGCATTACGAGAGAAAAGAAGTGAGTTGGCATCTGAGATGGGAGTACCAGCTTATCTTATATTTAGCGATAAAACTCTAAAACATTTAGCAAATGATAAACCTTATGATAAGGTTTCAATGTTAAAGGTAAATGGAGTAGGTGAAAAAAAATACGAACAATTTGGAGAAGAGTTTTTGGAAGTTATAAACTAATCTTTTAACGGTTCTACATCAGGATTGCAAGAGATTTTATGTTTCATATCTACTAATTCAAAACTATCCACTACAGTTTTAGAAGCTACTGTTGCATTTCTAAAATCATCACCTTTATTTAGATAGATATTAAAACCATTTTCATAAAGTGCTAGTCTTGTTTTTAAAGCTGTTGAGTAACTTGTTAATATACCATCATCTTTAATAGCTTTTGATATATCACTAAAATACTCTTTTGTCCAAAGTATAGGGTTGGTAGATGGACTAAAAGCATCTTGATATACGATGTCAAACTTGTTGTTAAACTTTTTTATATACTCTCTTGCATCCCCTAAAAAAACCTCTATATAAATTTTATCATCTTTATAAAAACCATTATCTACTATAGAATTTATAATATGCTTAAACTCATCAAACTCTTTAGGATAAGAAAAATTTACAAGTGATTTTACTAAAGATTTATCTAATTCTGGAGAGTAGATATTTAACTTTGATGTTAAATTGTTTTGTTTATAAAAAAGTAAAGTTGCCAATGTATTAAAGCCTAAACCAAAACATATATCTAAGATATTTATATCATTTTGATTCTGCTTAACACTAAAAGCTGGGATGATATGTTTAGTAAAAGACTCATGCAAAGCACCATCTTTTGTAGAATGGTAATGTTCATCATACTCTTTTGAATAAGCTGTATATGAACCATCATCACTTAAAACTAAAGTGTGTAGATTATCGTTAAATATCTCCATCAAAAACTAGCGAGTCTCATCTCTCCAAGCCTCTAAAAGACCTTTAAAAACATTACTACACTCATCAATTTTTTCAATATCATCATATATAACTGCTTGAGATAATAATTTAATCTGATAGTTGTATAATCCATTTAGATATAGTGCTATATCTCCACCAGCTTCTATATCTAAAACAATTAAAAGTTCAGTTATTATATCTATAGATCTATTTGACCAATAAAGTTTTTTCTCTACATCACCATCTTTTATAGCTTTTTTTGTTTGAGCATTAAAACGAAGGACACCCTCATACAACATCTCTATAAGTCTCTCTGGAGATTCTATACCTACATTGTTCTGTGCGTAAATAGCATGAGCTTGATTTCCATACATATCATATCCTTTGCTTTTTCATATCTTGTAAGGTATATCGACAAGCCACCAAATATATTTAATAAATTTTTGTATAATGTTGATAATTTAATAAAAAAGTACTATAAAAGATGATTACTAAAAATATTTTTACAGATAAAAATGATTTCTTACTAGATGGTCGAGCTGATTTTTTACTGGCTTCTAGTGTTACAAAAACTTGCGAAATAGATGGTATAACACAAGCTGGTATATCTGGTCAAATACCACTCACTCCAACATTAGATGCAGAGTACATAACAAATGAGAAGATATTTTCATTAAAAGATTTAGCCAAAACAGCTGAGGGGATACCAACACCAGCTATACTAACAAGAGCTGTTCATAATCTTCACCCTTTTAGTTCTATAGAGATACTAAATCTAGGTTTAGAAGTAAAACCACAACAAACAAATATATATGATTTTAATATCAAAGTATCTGAAAGCATCGACTGTGGTGCAGATATAGATGCAAAAGAGGTATTTATAAAAGGTATGGAATTTGGAGAAAAGTATGAGTTAAAAGGTAACTATCTTATACTAGGAGAGAGTACCCCAGCTGGAACAACAACAGCAACAGCTAGTGCTTTAGCACTTGGTTATGATTGTCGTAATGATTTTGCTTCTAGTTTTGCAAAAGCTCCAGATGATATAAAAAACAAAACCATAGATAAAGCTCTTTCACTTATAGATGAAGATATGTCAAGATTTGAAAAACTAAGTATAGTAAGTGACAATATGCTACTTTTTTGTGCTGGTTTTTTAGTGGAAGCTTCAAGAAGATTTCATATAGTATTAGCAGGTGGAACACAAATGGCATCTTGTTTACTTATAGCTGACGCTCTAAGAGAAGATATCCTAAAAAGAGTAAAACACGAAAATATAACACTATCAACTACAAAATGGTTAGCAAAAGATAAAAACTCAAATATAAAAAATATACTATCGCAACTAAGCTACACTCCACATGCTATATACACAGAATTTTCATTTGAAGATACTTCTATCGATATCTTAAAAAGATATGATAATGGTGATGTAAAAGAGGGTGCTGGTATGGGTGGTGCTTTAGCTTATGCATCTAAAAATGGCATCTCAAATACTCAACTTTTAGAACAAATTGAGTACTTGATATATACTATTTAAACATTAAACTTATCAGAAAGATGGGTCATTAACAAAAGTTGTCCCATCCCCTCAAAAAACTTTTCTATACCCATCTCGTCAACTTTTGTTGACTTTTGTAAAGCATCTAAAAAAACAGCTTGTGAATCCTCTGATGCTTGCATATAAGTATCTATAATATACTCTAAAGAGAGTGGATAAACACTTCCGTTTACATCAAAATCTATCTTTGAAGCTGGATTTATCCCCTCTTGTTCTAATATCTCTAAACATTTTTCTTTCATCTTATACAACTCCCATTAAATTTAACATAACAATAAACATAGCTACTGGTGTTATGTATCTTAGTGAAAAATACCAAGCTTCAAAAGCAAAACCTAATTGTGGTTTTAAAACAGCTTCAACTCTTTGTTTTTCTATAACAAATCCTACAAATATAGCCATAATCAGACCACCAAAAGGTAACATTATAGCAGCTGTAATATAATCAACCCAATCAAAAAAGTTTTTATCTCCCCAAGTTAGTAGCTCTTCATATCCATCTATATTAGATAAAATTGCAACTATACCAAAAAGATAAAAAAACAATCCCATAGAAACAGAAGCTCTAAGCCTACTCCAATTAAATCTATCTATAAAATACTGAACCATAGGTTCAACCAAAGATACAGATGATGTCAAACCTGCAAAAGCCAATGCTATAAAAAATATAACAGCAAAAAAGTTACCTAAAATACCCATCTCATAAAAAGCTGATGGTAAAGATATAAAAACAAGTCCTGGCCCTTTTGCTGGACCTGAACCATACTGATATAAAAATGTAAAAAGCATAAGCCCGGCAACTATAGCTATAGTTGTATCTAAAAATACAACCCAAAAAGCATTTTTAACAAGGTTTGAGTTTTTTTCCATAGAAGCTGAATATGTCATAATAGCACCCATACCTAAAGATAGTGTAAAAAAAGCATGACCTACAGCTGTTACAAAAGCTTCAGAATTTATCTTAGACCAATCAGGACTAAACATAAACTCAACAGCTTTTGAAAAACTATCTAAAGTCGTAGCATATATAAACATACCTAAGAGTATAAGTATAAGTGTTGGCATCAAGTAAAAATTCAATCTCTCAATCCCACTTTTTATACCTTTTGTTAAAACATAAGTTATCCATAAAAAAGCAACACTATGATAAAAAAGTTGTGTTAAAAAATCACTATGTAACATAGTTGTAAAAGTAAGTTCTGCCTCTTTTACAGAACTAGGTAGATATATAAGTGAACTCACTATATAGTTAAATATCCACCCAATAACTACAGAATAAAAAATCATTATAAAAAGACCAGCTAAACCTTGAAAACCACCTAGTTTCCAAAGATTCTTATTTTTTGGAGCTAACTCCTCAAATGATGTTACACCATCTTTTCTACCCATATAACCTATAAACATCTCAGCTATCATTATAGAAAAACCTATAAGAAGAACTGTAAAAAGATAAACAAGTACAAAAGCTCCACCACCATATTCACCTGTTATATATGGAAATTTCCATATATTTCCCAGCCCTACTGCACTTCCAGCTGCTGCTAAAATAAAACCCAACCTACTAAATCTTGCTATTTTCATATAGTTTTATCCCTTTTTTGAGTAATTATATCAAAAATTTAAAAATTTTGTAAAAAACTATTGACATTAATTAAATTATTTACTATAATTTCAACTCATTAATCGGATGTATGTTTGGTTTTTGAAATAGGTCGGGGTGTAGCTCAGTATGGTTAGAGTACTTGGTTTGGGACCAAGGGGCCGAAGGTTCGAGTCCTTTCACCCCGACCATCTTTTTTTTATTTCTCAAAAAAAACATTATGGTGGGATTAGCTCAGTTGGTTAGAGCACTGGTTTGTGGTGCCGGGTGTCGCGGGTTCGAATCCCGTATCCCACCCCAGTTTTTGAAAATAAAAAAATATTAATAATTTTAGTAGCGTCCGTGGCTCAACTGGATAGAGTTTCGGATTTCGGCTCCGAGGGTTATAGGTTCGAATCCTATCGGGCGTACCACTTTTGTTAATCTTTATATATGCGTCCTTAGCTCAGCTGGATAGAGCAATGCCCTTCTAAGGCATAGGTCAAAGGTTCGAATCCTTTAGGGCGTACCACTTTCTTAATTTAAAATTAAAAGTCACATTATGGATATAATTCTTCTTATAAAATCAGCTATTGTTTTAACTGTAATTCTATTTATACTTATATACTTTTTATTTAAAAAACCAACCAAAAAGAAAAAAAAATCTAAAAAAATCAATAAACAAAAATCTAAAAAACCAATTGATTTAAAATCTCTAAGTGCTATTATAAAAAATCCAAATACAGATACAAATACACTAGAAGAAACTCTAAATAAAATACTAAAATACCATGGAAATATACCAGCCAAAATAGGAACAAATAACCATCCAAACTTTATAATGTATGAAGATATTGTATTTGCTATATGCAGACATCCAAATACAAAATCAAAACTTATAACAAAGTTCACTTCTGAACTTGAAAAAAGAAATGAATCTTACAAAGGGCAAATAAATGATGCTCTTACTAGAGGTTTAAATTCAAGAGCATTTTTAAACTAGTAATCTATTATAAGATTTATAGTTAATGTATCATCATTATGAACTTTATCTTCTGCTAGTAAGCTTACATAATCATATTTATAACTTAAACCTGCTGAAAAGATTTCAGACAATTTAGTACTTAATGATGATTTTAAATATACGAAATAGTTTTTATTGTCCTGTACTTCTGTTCTGTATGATATTGTTTGTTTAAAAGTAAGGTTTTTTAGTATATTATAATCATATAGCAATTTACTTCTAAATGATAAATAATTTCTTGTTGTTTCTATCTTATCTTGAGAAAACAGCATATTTGCATTTAGTTTTAAATTTTGTTTAGTATCTTCTATAAGTTTGTAAGATAAACCAGGACCAGTATAAAATTGGTAATCATAAGTGGAAAATTCATCATCTCTATAGCCAATAATATAATCTAAAGATACATTTGATGTAAGATCGTAATTATACTCCAATTCTAAAAGATATTTATTTTTAGACTTTATACCTTTATCTTCTGCATATTGAGCATCTATATGAAACTTTGCAATATGCTTACCCCAATTTTTCTTTATCTCTACATCCAAGTTAAAGGTATCTGTATCTGTATTTCCACCAGTTTTTATATAACCAAATTCAGTATGAGTTATGAATACATTTTTTTTCTTTTTTTTTGGAAGTTTTGATTTTAATAATTTTATTTTTTCATCAAGTAGTTTTCTTTCTTTTAAAGCATCTTGTAGTTCTTGTTCTATTATCGAATCAGATAATGCAAATAATGGTGTTATCAAAAATATATATATAAATAATTTATTCATAAAAGCTTTCTTAGTTAAAAATTTAAAAGTGGATTATACAATAATTTTATATTATGTAGAAGGTGCCTCTCCAGATACCTGCGGCACATGACAAGTTGAGTCGTGCTGCTGTATTCCTACCCTGACACAGTATCTCAAAATACCATTGCACAGGTCTAAAGAAGCAATGAAATTATAACCAACTTTTTTTGATATAATCTTAAAATGATTTATATTTTAACAGCATTAAAAGCAGAGGCTCAAGCTTTTGTAGATAAATACAAACTAAAACAGTATAAAAATGAAGATATTGAGGTTATCATAACAGGTATAGGTGCAGATACTATGTCTAAAAAAACTTCACAAACTTTAAAAAAACTCTCTAAAGATGATATCGTTATAAATGTAGGTATATGTGGTGCTAGTAAAAACTACAATATAGGTGAACTCATAGATGCAAGATACATAGATATAACTTGTATAGATTATGAGATGACAAAAGATATATATGATGTGGTTGATATGGAAAGTGCTGGTTTTTTAGAAGCTACTAATGGGTTTAAAAATAGCTTTATTTTTAAAGTTGTAAGTGATCATTTTGAGCCTCAAACAGTTAGTAAAGATATGGCTAAAAAGCTTATATTTAATCAAATAGATGAGATTATGAAAAGGGTAAAAAATGGATAGATTGGCAGTTGTTACAGGTGCTAGTAGTGGCATCGGATATGCCACAACTTTAAGACTTTTAAAACTTGGTTATAGAGTTATAGGCATCAGCCGTAATATAGAGGATGATTATTTTAATAGTTCTAATTTTCAAGCTTTAAAAGCAGATTTAAAAGATAAAAAAGATATAGATATACTTTCAAAAGAATTAAAAGGTAAAAATATATCTATACTGATAAATTCTGCTGGTTTTGGTAGGTTTGAACCACACGAGGAGTTGAGCCATAAAACCATAATAGATATGGTCTTTCTAAACTTAACAGCCCCTATGCTTTTAACAAATATACTTTTAAGAGAATTAAAAAAAAATGATGGCTATCTTATAAACATAAATAGTATAGAAGCCTTACGAGCTAGTAAATTTGCTGGAGTTTATAGTGCTACAAAAGCTGGTCTAAAAGCTTTTACAGATGCTATTTTTGAAGAAAGTCGCAAATCAAACTTAAGTGTTACAAATATAAATCCAGATATGACTGAAAGTAATTTTTATGATACTTTACGATTTGAAACAAGTAAAAAAGAGGATGAAAAACTTTTAGCTACTGATATAGCAGATGCGATAGAACATATACTTAGTATGAGAAAAGGTGCAGTTGTAAGTGAATACACCATCAGAAGTTTAAAATTTGGTATTTGTAAAAAGGTAGCACCTAAATAGGTACACCTTTTTATTATTTGTATCTATAAGTGATACGACCTTTATCAAGTGAATAAGGAGTAAGTTCTAGTTTTACTTTATCACCTGGTAGTATCTTGATATAGTGCATACGCATTTTACCTGCAATATGACAAAGAATTATATGTCCATTTGGTAATTCAACACGAAATGTTGCATTTGGTAATGCCTCAATAATCTTGCCATCAACTTCTATAACATCAGCTTTAGCCATTTATAAGTCCTTTAAGTTTCTCTCTAAGCAAGAGATAATATTTCAGCTTTACCATTGACAATAGCAACGGTATGCTCATAATGTGAACCGTGTAATCTATCGGCACTAACAACATCCCATTTATTTTCTAAAATAACTGGTTCTTCCTCTTTTTGACATATCATAGGTTCTAAACAAAAAACCATTCCGTTTTTTATCTTAGGACCGGCTTTTGGACTTTTGCCTTCAAGGTAGTTTGGAATCTCTGGTTCTTCATGGGGTTTTCTACCAATCCCATGACCACAAAAATTATATAATGGAACAAAACCACGAGACCTTATAGAGTTTTCTAAAACTAAAGAAAGCTCCTTAAACCTCATACCTTGTTTGATGCTGTCAATTGCCTCATAAAGAGTATCTTTAGCACAAGCGATTAACTTCTCATCTTCACTACTAATCTCTCCCACCCCAACTGTTATAGCTGCATCACCAAACCAACCATCTAACTCAGTACCTATATCATAACCAATTACATCACCCTCTTGGAGCTTATAATCAGTAGGGATACCATGAATAATAACTTGGTTAAGTGAACAGCAAACAGCAGAAGGAAATCCATAAAGACCTTTAAACGATGGTTTAGCTCCCTGACTTCTAATGTAGTCTTCAGCCATAGCATCAAGTTCTTTTAAACTCATTCCAACTTTTGTGTTTTTTCGTAGTAGTTCCAATGCTCCACCAACAATTTTGTTGGCAGAACGAAGTTTTTCTATCTCTTTAGGTTTTCTAAGTGCAATAGCCATTGCTATAAACCAACCGCACTTAGAGTTTCGTATTTACTCATATAAACTTGAGCCTCTATCTTTCTCATAGTATCAAGTGCAACTTGAACAACAATTAAAACAGCTGTACCACCAAAGAAAAATGGTACACCCATACCTTTTATAATCATAAATGGTAAAGTAGCTACAAGTCCTAAATACAATGCACCAGTAACAGTAAGTCTTGAAGCAGTTTCATTTAAAAACTCCATAGTTGCCTTACCAGTACGGATACCTGGAATAAATCCACCTTGTCTTTTTAAATTATCTGCAATATCTTTTGCATTGAAAGTTATAGATGCATAGAAAAATGCAAAGAATATAACAAATACAAAAGTTAAAAAGTTAAAAAAGTAAGAGTTTGGATTTAAAAAGTCTGCTATCGCTTGAACAGTAGGGTTTGTACTGCTTGAAAGCACAGTCATAGGAAACATCAATATAGCAGATGCAAAGATAACTGGAATAACACCAGCTAAATTTAATTTGATAGGGATATAGTTCATCACTCTTTTGTTTTGGTTTTGCATCATAGTCTTTTTTGCATAAGTTACAGGGATACGACGTTCACCTAACTCAACATAGATAATGATACCAACAGTACCAATAACAAGCAATAATATACCAATAACAGTGATAAAACTCATAGCACCAGTATTTACCATAGTTATAGTTTGACCTATCGCTCTAGGTATAGCTGAAACAATACCAGCAAAGATAATAAGAGATATACCATTACCAATACCACTTTGAGTTATCTGCTCACCAATCCACATAAGAAGCATAGTTCCAGCAAGCATAGATATAGCAGCAAGAAGTATAAATGTATTATGGTCAGCTAAAATAGCACTATTTCCACTAGGTCCTGTTAAACTTTGAAGTCCAACACTTACACCAATAGCTTGAATAATAGTAATAACAATAGTAGCATAACGGATAATTTGCATATATTTCACCATACCATCACGCTCTTTTTTCATTTGACCTAGTGGTGCAAAAGTTGCAGCAAGAAGTTCCATAATAATTGAAGCAGTGATATAAGGCATAATACCAAGAGAGATAATAGACATTCTTTGAACAGCATTTCCACTGAACATATTAAACAGTCCTAATGCATCTGATTGATGAGAATCAAAAAATGATGCTATAACAGCAGTATCTACGCCTGGAACTGGCACATAAGCCAGCAGGCGATAGATGAATAAAAACCCGATTGTAATAAGTATCTTATTAACTAGATTTTTATTCACTTCTATTTTCCTGTAGTTGTAACGTTTTCGTCTTTAATTTTTGATGCTAAATCTTTTGCAGATGCACCAACTAATTTAACTTTTTTAACGCTATTAGCAACTTTGTGAACTGAACGGATTGTCTCCATTGTGATTTCATTAAGCTCAGCTACAGCTTTGATTTTTTCAACATTAATCACATAAGGTTTAACATTGTTAGAATGGAAACCGATTTTTGGCATAATCTTCGCTAATGGAAGCTGACCACCGATAAAGTTTCTTTTTCTCTTGTAACCTGTACGAGATTTTTGACCTTTTTGACCACGAGCAGAAGTCTTACCAGTACCTGAACCTTGTCCACGACCAACTCTTTTACGATTTGAAGTAGAACCCTCAGCTGGAGATAAATTTTCAATACCCATTTATTATCCTTTTAAGTTAGCAAGTGCATTAACTGTTGCACGAACTAATGTCCCTGGATTATTTGAACCAATAGACTTAGTAAGTATGTCTTGGATACCAGCAAGCTCAAGAACTGGACGAACAGCTCCACCTGCGATAACCCCAGTACCCTCAGATGCTGGTTTTAAAAGAACACGACTTGCATTGAATTTTGTTTCAATATCATGAGCAATAGTTGTACCTTTAATACTTATAGTTGTAAGATTTTTAAATGCTTCATCTACTGCTTTTTTAATAGCATCAGGAACCTCTTTAGCTTTTCCTGTACCATAACCTATAGTACCATTTTTGTTACCAACTACAACAAGTGCAGTAAAACGAAAACGACGACCACCTTTTACAACTTTTGTAACACGACCAATATTTACGATAGCTTCTTCAAAGTCATCTCTGTTAATTTCCATCATGTCTCCTTAGAACTTAATTTCGTTTGCACGAAGTGCATCACCAAATGCAGCGATTACACCGTGATATTGGTAACCGTTACGGTCAAAAACAATGTTAGAGATACCAGCTTCTTTTAGTTTAGCAGCAAATGCCTCACCAAGTGCAGCCGCACCCTCTTTGTTAGCTTTATGTCCAGTTGCTTTTGAGTGAAGAGCACATAAAGTTGTACCAGTTTCATCATTTATAGCTTGAACACTTATATAACGATTTGATCTAAATACAGAAACACGAGGAAGTTCAGCACTACCAGATATTTTTGCACGAATACGACGCTTTCTCTTTAAACGAGTAGCTACTTTATTTTTTAATACTTTTGCATTCATTTATAAATATCCTCCCTTACTTACCAGCAGTTTTACCGGCTTTACGCACGATATGCTCTTCTACATATTTAACACCTTTACCTTTGTAAGGCTCTGGTGGACGGAAACTTCTTACTTCAGCAGCTACTTGACCGATAAGTTGTTTATCGTGGCTTTTGAAAGTAATAATGTTCTTTTCAACTGTAGCTTCTATACCAGCTGGTAATTCATAGTTGATATCATGAGAGAAACCAAGTTGTAAGTTAAGAATGTTACCTTTAACAGCAGCTCTATAACCAACACCGTTAATCTCTAATTGCTTAGTATATCCAGTAGTTAAACCAGTTACAATATTAGCAGATAATGAACGATATGTTCCCCAGAAAGCTCTATGTTCACGAGCATCTGACAAAGTAGAAAAAGTTAGTACATTTCCATCGATAGAAAAATTAACATTTCCTTTTGTGTCTAAATCAACACTATTTTTGCCTTTAGCAAAAGTTATAACATTTCCATTTGCAGTAACTGTGATATCAGATGCAAATTCTACAGGGTTTTTACCAATTCTTGACATATTATACTCCTACCAAACCGTACATAAAACTTCGCCACCAATACCAAGCTCATAAGCTTTGTCATTTGGTAAAACGCCGTGTGATGTACTCACAATAATAGTTCCGTAACCATTTTTGAATCTTTTGATATCTTCTTTACCTTTGTAAACTCTTCTACCAGGCTTAGAAACTCTTTTCATCTCATTGATTACAGTTTTTCCGTTTTCATCATACTTAAGTACAACTTTAATAGTTTTTTTAACGCCATCTTCGATAACATTACAGCTATCTATATAACCTTTTTCTACTAAGATATTTGCTACTGCTTCAACACTTTTTGAATGTACTAAAGTAGTAACTGGTAATCTTCTCATACCAGCATTACGAACACGAGTTAACGCATCTGCTACTAAATCATTTATCATTTAAATTCCTTATATTGCTAATCTATAAATTATAGACTGCTAATTGTTAGGAGTTTCTACCTGATAAGCCAATGGCTTACCAAGAAGACTTTCTAACACCTGGGATTAGACCTTTATTTGCCATATCTCTAAAACAGATACGACAAATTCCAAAGTCTCTTAAAACAGAGTGTGGACGACCACAAACTTGACATCTTGTATAAGCACGAACTTTGAACTTTGGAGTTCTAGCCGCTTTAGCGATCATAGACTTCTTAGCCATTAGTTACTCCCTTTTGTAAAAGGCATACCCATTTTTTCTAAAAGAGTAAAACCTGCTTTATCAGAATCAGCAGTTGTAACAACTGTGATATTCATACCATGAATTTGCATGATAGAATCATAACTAATCTCTGGGAAGATTAATTGCTCTTGAAGACCAAAGTTATAGTTACCACGACCATCAAAACCATTTCTAGCAACACCTCTAAAGTCCTTCACACGAGGAAGAGCAATAGAAACTAAACGGTCAAAGAAGTTATACATATTTTCACCACGAAGTGTTACACGAACACCAACTGGCATACCTTCACGAACTTTAAAACCAGCAACTGATTTTTTAGCTATAACCGTACTTGCTTTTTGACCAGCAATAGTAGTAATAGTATCTTCAATGTTTTTGATAAGCTTGTTATCTTTCATAGCAAAACCAGCACCAACAGAGATAACAATCTTCTCTAGTTCAGGGATTTGCATAACATTCTTAATCTCTAAAGCTTCTTGAAGCTCAGGTTTAAGTGCTAAATATTTTTCTTTAAAACGAGCCATCTATTATGCCTCCACTTTGCGAACATTTGAAACATCTATAGGCATCTCTTTATTGATATGACCACCTTTAGTGTTCTCTTCAGTTGGTTTAATTGCTTTTTTAGCAATTTTACAACCCTCAACGATAACCTTGTTTTTCTTAGGCATAACTGCTAAAACAGTAGCCTTAGTTCCACGGTCATCTCCAGCGATAATTTCAACAGTATCGCCTTTTTTGAAATTAAACTTTGCCATTAAACAACCTCCGGCGCAAGAGAAACAATTTTCATAAAACCAGCATAACGAACTTCACGAGCGATTGGTCCGAAAATACGAGTACCAATTGGCATTCTCTTATCATCAAGTATTACAGCTGCATTGTCGTCAAATCTGATTAGAGAACCATTTTCACGGTGAACCTCTTTTGCAGTTCTAACGATAACAGCTTTAACAACTTTACCTTTTTTAACTTTAGCAGTTGGAATCGCTTTTTTAACAGAAGCAACGATAACATCACCTACTGTTGCATAACGACGCTTAGAACCACCAAGTACCTTAATACACATAATCTCTTTAGCACCTGTATTATCAGCTACATTTAGACGAGTAAAACCTTGGATCATTACTTAGCTCCTGTTACTACTGTTTTAAGTCTAAAAGATTTAGTCTTAGAAAGTGGACGACATTCGATTGCAATAATCTCATCTCCAACTTTTACTTCATTACGCTCATCATGTACTAAATACTTTTTGAACTTTTTTACAACTTTATGGTAACGAGGATGCATTACACGACGCTCAACTAATACACTTACAGTTTTATCGCCTGAAATCTTTACAACATTACCTTGAATTTCACGTTTATGTGTCATCGCCTACCCCTACTTAATTGCACTAAGTGCAGTGTTGATGCGAGCTATATCTTTTTTAGCTACTCTAAGTTCGCTAGTATTTTGTAGTTGCATCATTTTTTGTTTAATCTTTAAAGTAAAAAGTTCAGTCTTTTTTTCTTTAAGCATAGCTTGAAGCTCAGCTGAGCTTTTATCTGCTAAATCAGAATATTTCATTACTCATCTCCGCTGTAATTATTTTAGTTTTGAATGGTAACTTATGCATAGCAAGAGTTAGTGCTTCACGAGCTAAATCATGAGGAACACCAGCCATTTCAAAAATTATACGACCAGGTTTGATGTTCATAACATACTGATCTATTGGACCTTTACCCTTACCCATACGAACTTCTAAAGGACGTTTAGTTAGTGGTTTAGCAGGGAAAACTCTAATCCAAATCTTACCATTACGCTTAATATGACGAGTTGCAGAGATACGAGCCGACTCTATTTGACGAGAGTTAATACGACCTGCTTCTACTGCTTTAAATGCGATATCACCAAAAGCTAATTTGTAACCACTACGAGCATAACCACGGTTACGACCCTTCATCACTTTACGATATTTTGTTCTTTTTGGCATCAACATAATTATTCAGCCTTTTCTTTTCTTGGAGCTCTCTTACGAGGTCTGTCTTTTTTCTCTTCTTTTACTTCAGCAGGGATACCTTTAGTAAGTACTTCACCTTTGAATATCCATACTTTAACACCGATAATTCCGTATGTAGTATGAGCTTCAGCAAAACCGTAATCAATCTTAGCACGAAGTGTATGTAAAGGAACTCTTCCTTCTAAATACCACTCAGTACGAGCCATTTCAGCACCACCAAGACGACCAGAAACAGAAACTTTTATACCTTTAGCACCAGATCTCTGAGCACCTTGCATAACTTTTTTCATAGCTCTTCTAAATGCAACACGACGCTCAAGTTGAGTAGCAACATTTTCAGCAACTAATTGAGCTGAAGTTTGAGCTTTTTTCTCTTCTTTGATATTGATAGAAATTGCTTTTCCAACAAGTTTTTGTAGGTTAGCTTTAAGTTTTTCAATATCTGCACCTTTTTTACCGATGATGATACCAGGACGAGCAGCAACGATAGTTACACGAAGTCTCTTAACTGTTCTTTCTATAATGATGTTAGCAACACCAGCATAGTAAAGCTCTTTCTTTAAAAATGTTCTTATCTTGTGATCTTCACCTAAAGCTGCTGGTGCAGTTTTAAAGTTTGGAAACCAACGAGATTCCCAGTTACGGTTGATACCAAGACGTAAACCAATAGGATTAACTTTTTGACCCATACTATTTACCCTCTACTTCTACTAAGATATGTGCTGTTGGTTTTCTAATACCTGATGCCATACCTCTTGCACGAGGACGGAAACGCTTAAGTACTGGACCATTGTCAACACGACATGATGTAATTACACAATCTTCAGCTTCATTACCACTGTTTGCTACTGCAGATGCAATAACTTTAGAGATGATTTTAGCTGCCTTATTTGGAGTGAATTCTAAAGCTGCTAATGCTTCTTCAGCATTCATACCTTGAACTTCTCTTGCTATAAGACGAGATTTAATAGGTGATACACGGATAAATTTTAATAATGCTCTAGCCATGATTACGCCTTTTTCTGAACAGAGCCCTTATGGCCCTTAAATGTACGAGTTGGTGCAAATTCACCAAGTTTATAACCAATATGATTCTCTGTAACATATACAGGAACAAATTGACGACCGTTATGAACGTTTAAAGTTAAACCAACCATATCAGGAAGAACCATACTTCTTCTTGACCAAGTTTTAATAGGTTTTTTGTTGCCTTCAGCTTTAGCTGCAACAACTTTTTTCATTAAATGATCATCAACAAATGGACCTTTTTTTATACTTCTAGCCATTTAACTACCTCTTCGGATTAGATTTACGGCGAGTAATAATTAGTTTATCACTAGCTTTTTTACGACGAGTTTTAGCACCCTTCGTTGGTTTACCCCATGGAGTAACTGGATGACGACCTGAGTT
>JAMOQV010000151.1 GCA_027068615.1 Helicobacteraceae bacterium
TATTGTCGAACTAAGGTTACCAACTACAGATAATAAGCAACGGCAATAGCCGATAAAACAAAAGTTAGCCAAATAGTTGGTATAAATCTATACTTTGATTGAACATTTTTTAAACCCATAAAATGTTCAATCACCAATGCACCTTTAATAAATGTACTTATAAGTAACACACTAACAAGTAGCGAATCTATATATTTTAAATACCCAAGTAGATAAGCAAATATAGTAAGTACAATTAATACAATCCAAATAATTTCTAAAGTTTTTTTCATAATCTACCTTATAATATAAATCAATGGAAACAAAACAATCCATAGTAAATCAACCATATGCCAGTAAGATGCACCCGATTCTATACCTCTTGTATCTTCTGGTGTATAGCCAAATCTTCTTGTTTTTTGAAAGATATTGAAAAGTATGATTGAACCTAACATAACATGCATAAAATGAAAACCTGTTAAAAGCAGATAAAACATAAAAAACTTGTTTGTACTTAGATTTATACCCTCACCAAATATATGTGAAAATTCAAATATCTTTATAACAAGAAAAGAAGCTCCACACATAAGAGCAAAGATTAGCCATTTTGAAGCTTTTTTGTTAAACTCTTCATAATTTTCTTGTGTCATATTTGTAACATTTTGAACTGCTTTTGCTACAAAATAACTACTTGTTATAAGGATGATAGTGTTTATAAAACCAGAAGTTTGATTTAGCATCAGTTGTGATTGGTTAAAAAGCTCCACATCACCCCTTCTTGAAAAAGCATAACCTAAAAAAAGCATAGCAAATGTTATAAGTTCTATATAGATTATAATCCAAACTCCAAAATCCCCTGGTGGATACTTCTCTTTTGTAAGTGCTATATCTGACATCTTAATCCTTTGAAAAATGTAGTGTTATAAACTTCTCAAGCACTTCTAAAACATCATCTTCATCACTTAAAGACTCAACGATAGAGTGCATACAAGCTTGATAAGGGTTAAACCCTTTAATTATAAGTTTAGCAGAATATATAAGAAGTCTAGTAGATACTGCTTCTTGTATATCGGTATCATCAAGGTTACGAATATCTTGTGCAATATCAACTAGCTTTTGTGCTGTATCTGCATCAACTCCACTCTCTTTTATGATAACCTCTTTTTCTAACTCTGGTTTAGGATAATCAAAACTTAAAGAGATAAATCTTTGTTTTGTACTTGGTTTCATCCCTTTTAGTACATTTTGATACCCAGGATTATATGATACAACCAACATAAAATCTGGATGAGCTTCTATCAACTCCCCAGTTCTATCTATGGGTAAAACTCTACGATAATCAGCAAGAGAGTGAAGAACAACAGTTGTATCTTTTCTAGCTTCTATAATCTCATCAAGGTAGCAGATGCCACCATTTCTTACAGCTTTTGTAAGTGGTCCATCTTGCCAGTAAGTCCCTTTTTCATCTATAAGGTGGCGACCAAGTAAATCAGCAGCACTTAAGTCATCATGACAAACAACAGTATAAACATCCCTGCCAAGCTCCTCACCCATCGCCTCTATAAATCTAGTCTTCCCACATCCTGTTGGACCTTTTATAAGTATGGGTAAGTTCATACTAGCAGCTGCTTTAAAAAGTTCAACTTCGTTTGATTGTGCTAAATAGTAAGTTTTTGACATATTTTTCCTCTTTTATTTTGTTAAGTTTATATATACTTCTGGTAAAACTTTTGGTAACTTTTGCCCATCTCTAACGATAGCATAACCATCTTTACCAAAAAGATAGTTAAGATACTCTTTAGCATCTGTATCTATCGTTATACAAAATGGTGTTATACCATCTTTTTTTACCTCTAGTATCGCTTTTTTAGTATCTTCTATACCATATCTACCATCATATCTATCTTCATCATTTGGTTTTCCATCACTTATGATAAGTAGTAGTTTATTTGCATTTTTTTGTTTTTTAAGTATCTTTGCAGATTCTCTTATACCTGCACCTAGTCTTGTATAGTATTGGGGTTTCATACTATTTATACGACCGCGGATTAGGTCTGAATAACCCTCTTCAAAATTTTTGATTATATTAAAATAAACTTTTTTATTTTGAAGAGATGAAAAAGAGTAAAGTGCAAAATCATCTTTTAACTTTTGAAGTGCCTCACTAAAAACCATAAGTGAATCTTTTATAATATCGATAACCCTTACATCTTGAGTGATGCCCATCTCAGTTGAGAGTGAAACATCTGCTAGTATAAGTGTTGCCATATCTCTTGTTTTTTTCTCAAAAGTTGTAAAAAATCTTTGATGATGCATAGATTTGTTCTGATGACTTGTGTATTCTATCCAAGTATCTAGGTTTATCTCATCGCCATAAGGTAGATGGGTATTTTTAATCCTATCTAACTCTAGTAAATCAAGCTCATTTTGAATTTTTCTAACTGTTTTTTTCAATCTTTGTGGAAGTTTTATAGGCTCTATATTTATAGTGATTTGTGGTTTTATCCTTACAAATCTTGACAAATATGCATCCTTTTTATAATCCCACTCATCTAAAAAATGCCCACTACCAAGTGGATAGATTTCGGTAATATCTGGTTTTAAATCTAAATCCATCTTTATACGAGAAGATAAATTTGCCTGTTTTTGACCCAAAGTTATCTCATCTAAATCTTGAGCATGGTAAAGTGCATCTTCATCAAAACTATCATCTTCAGTTCTGTCTATATTTATCTGCTCAAAGATGCTCATAAGTGATTCGGGTAAAAAAGCAAAAAAACCATCAGTTTCCCTTTTATCATCAGATTGATTTGCTTGTTTTTTCATCTTTAGCTCATCAACTTTTTCCTCATTATCTTCTCTTATTGGCTCTTCATCACCTAAGTTTTTTTCAAAATTATCTGCTAAAGCTGGGTATATCCATAAAGGGTTAGGATACTCATCTTGTGATTCTATCTCAGATAACTGCTCAAAAGTTTGACTAAGATATGTAGTACTTTTTTCATAAAAATTTTTAAATCCATTATATCTGTTTATAATGTATTTAGAAGCTTTTATATTTTCCTCTTTTACATTTGAGTTATTTATATCTACTTTAGATGCCACAGCTATAAGCCAGTAGTAATGCATCTCATTTTGTTCTTTTGTATCAAAGTATGCAAATGATTCTGGAAGATAGATAGATTTTTCATCTTGCCATGAGAGATAAAACTCTTTACCTAAAAAAGAGATTTTTTCTAAAAGTGTTCTTGAAACTTCTAGTTTTCTTTTATCTGTTATCTGTAAGTCTTTACCTTTTTCACCACCTAAAAGGTGGTAAAAAATGTTTAGTTGCTTATGTATATCTGAAAAGTAAACCCTTTGATCATCATGGAATTTATGTACCTTTTTGGTAAGGTACTTATCCCAAATTCGACCGATGCTCTCTTCAAATTCAAGCCAATAGTTTATCATACTTATTTAGCTTCTTCTTCTACAAAAAAACTATAAACATAAGTCATTAAACCAGCAAATACTAAAAGACCAAATCCAAGACGGATAGTATATATACCTGTCATAGAAGCTTGTGATTCCATAAATGACACAAGGTCAGTTCCAACTCTTTGATCCATTATTTGAGTGATACCAGCTACAGTAAGTGCTAAAGTAAGACCTACCATACCGATATTTAACATCCAAAATGATGTTAATTCTACTTTTTGTGCTTTTTTAGAGTTTCCATGAGGGCGACCTCTAAGGATTGGCATAGCATAAGAGATAACAGTAAAAACAATCATAACATAAGCACCATAAAAAGAAAGGTGTCCGTGTGCTGCTGTAAGTTGAGTACCATGTGTGTACATATTAACAGGCGCAAGTGTGTGCATAAATCCCCAAACACCAGCTCCTAAAAAGCCCATCACTGCTGTACCTTTAGCCCAAGTAAGAGCTATCTCATTTTCATGTTGAATTTTTCTCTCTCTTGCCATAGTGTATGCAAAAAGAATCATTAAGAAAAATGGTAATGGCTCAACTGCTGATGATAACGAACCTATCCATAACCAGTATTCAGGTGCACCCATATAGAAGAAGTGGTGTCCTGTTCCTAAGATACCAGATAACATAGTCATAGCAATGATTAAGTATAACCATTTATCGATATGCTCTCTATCCACACCAGTAGTTTTAATAAGAACAAATGCCAATATAGCACCAAGAATTAATTCCCAAGTAGCTTCAACCCAAAGGTGAACTGTAAACCACCAGAAAAATTTATCTGCTACTAAGTTATCAGGAACATAAAAAGCAAACAAGAAGAAAACTGCTAAACCTAAAAGACCAGTAAGAAGTACAGTCGTGATAACAGTTTTTCTACCTTTAAGTACAGTCATACCAACATTAAAGATATATGATAATGCAACGATAACTATACCAACTTTTGTAGGTAATGGTTGTTCTAAGAACTCTCTACCCATAGTTGGAAGAAGTTCATTAAAAGTTATCTCTGTTAAAGTAGCATAAGGAACAAAAAGGTAACCTAAGATTGTAGCTACACCAGCAGCTAAAAATATCCAAAAAGTGATAATTGCTAACTTAGGATTCCAAAGCTCTCTTTGTGTCTCTTCAGGAATTAGGTAGTAAGTAGCACCCATAAAACCATTTAAAAGCAATACTATTAAAAGGTTAGTATGAACCATTCTTAAAACATTAAAAGGGATTAATGGAAATAAAAAATCACCATAAATATATTGAATCCCCATAAGTAAACCAAAAAGAATTTCTCCAGCAAGAAGAGTTAATGCAAAGATAAAATACGGCTTTGCTACCGCTTGAGAAGTGTATTTCATATTATCTCCTATCCTTCTATTGTTGGTGGCCATTCATTGGCATCTACTTCTGAAGTCCAAATCAAGAAATCAGCAAGATTATTTACTTCATCAGTTGTTAAATTAAACTGAGGCATCTTTCTTCTGTTTGGCTCATTTAAAGGTTGTGCAGCCATCCAACCCTGCATATAAGCTTTAAAAGATGCTTCATCAGCACCTCCTCTTCTTTGAAACACATTTTTTAGTTCAGGTGCATAGTATGCTCCCTCACCTACAAGTGTGTGACAACCAACACAGTCATTTTTCTCCCAAATCTTCTTACCTGCCACAACAGATGGAGTCATATTAACTTCATTTGATCGTTTAGGTATTTGATGTACCGTGTCAAAAGTAAGTGCTATAAATATCAAAAGTGCAAATGTACCACCACCGTAGTAGATATTTTTAGCCATACTTTTCGTTATACGTTCAGTCATGAATAATCCTTTTTCAAATTCTACTTATGAGTAGTAAT
>JAMOQV010000152.1 GCA_027068615.1 Helicobacteraceae bacterium
AGGGTACTATATATGATGCTCGTGGTGTTAATCTTGAACTTTTAAAAGATTTAAAATTTAACAAAAGAGTATCACTTGAAGAGTATGTAAATCATCATCCAGAAGCTACATATATCCCAGTTAGTGAGTATCCAGAGGGTGGTCATGCTGTTTGGTCGATAGAGTGTTATGCTGCATTTCCATGTGCTACACAAAATGAGCTAACAGAAGTTGATGCTAAAAACCTTATAAAAAATGGTTGTCAAAGTGTAACAGAAGGTGCAAATATGCCATCAACTCCTGAAGCAATAGATATGTTTTTAGAAAATAAAATCTGTTTTGCACCTGCAAAAGCAGCTAATGCTGGTGGTGTTGCTGTTAGTGAGTTTGAGATGAGTCAAAATGCAGCTATGAGTAAATGGACATTTGACAAAGTTGATGAGATGCTAAAAACTACAATGCAACAGATATGTAAAAGAGTTTCACTAACTGCCAAAGACTATGGCGTTGAGGGTAACTATGTTGATGGTGCAAATATCGCAGGATTTAAAAGAGTAGCAGATGCTATGATAGCTGAGGGTATATAGTTTTTTACTATGTTTGAATTAGTTGTTATAATCCTTTTACTTTCCATTTCTATATCGCTTTATAGATTTTTAAAAGGTTCTACTCTTAGCGATAGAGTTGTAGCCTTTGATGCTATAAGCATTATGAGTGTATCTCTTTTAGTGGTTTTAGCACTTTACTATCAAAGAGAGTTTTATCTTGATATCGCACTTGTTTTTGGGCTTATCGGATTTTTAGGTGCTACTATCTTTGGAAGATATATAGAAAAAGGGATATAAGATGTTAGAGTATATTGGTTATATGTTTATACTTTTTGGTGTTTTAGCATTTTTAGTTAGTGCTGTTGGACTTATCCGTATGCCTGATACTTTTACTCGCATACATATAGCTACAAAAACAACTACCATAGGAACTATACTAGTTCTTATTGGTGCAATGTTTAGTGAGCCTAGTTGGTCTTTAAAACTAGCACTTATTGGTATATTTATACTTATAACCAACCCTCTTTCTTCATCTGTTATAGCAAGGGCATCAAAATGATAGGTTTTTTAATACTTTGCACATTTATAGGTATAATCATCATAGCCTTTGCATCTGTTACACAAAAAAAACTCTCAAATGCTATCATACTTTTTATGGGTGTTGGACTTGGTAGTGTTATACTGTTTTTTATATTTAAAGCACCAGATGTTGCTCTTACTGAAGCTGTTATAGGCTCTGGTATAAGTTCTCTTATATTTTTAATAGCTTTAAAACACTTAAAGGGTAAAAGATGAGTTTAAAAAGGGATTTACCAACTTCTACTATAAGTGGGTTTGCACTAAGTGCTAGTTTGATTTTAACGATACTAAACATACTACTTCACAATATTCCAAATAACATACAAACTGCTGGAGATGAACTTCTAAAACTAAATGCAACTGAGGGTGTAGCAAATGCTGTAACAACTGTTGTAGTTTATTTTCGTGGGTTTGATACTTTAGGGGAGATTGCTGTTTTATTTATAGCTTCATTAGGTCTTGGCTTGATGCTAGATGAAAATAAACAATGCGATTTAAAAGCAAAAAGTAACTTTATGTTACAAACTGCTTCTAAACTTCTTTTTCCTATCATAATGTTATTTGGAATATATGTGATGGTTTATGGTCATCTAAGCCCAGGAGGTGGGTTTCAAGGTGGGGTTATCATCGCTAGTGGTATCTTGCTACTACTTATATCTTTTAATGAGTTTGAAGTGCCACATAGTGTTGTAAGTTTACTTGAGATATTTGCAGGGGCTTCTTATGTTATCATCGGACTTATTGGTCTTTTAGTTTTAGATAGATTTTTAGGAAACTTTTTACCAAATGATATATCAAATATGGGGATGCTTTTAAGTGGTGGTATCATCCCTATCATCTACATCATAGTTGGTATAAAAGTTGGTAGTGAGATGAGTGTAATCTCTGAAAATCTTATAAAAAGGTGTGAAGATGTTTGAGTTTTTTAACCAAAGTGAAGTTATCAAAGTTATCATTATCATAGGTTCTATGAGTATATTTTTTGTAGGACTTTTTGGACTTGTAACACAAAAACACATCATAAAAACTTTTATAAGTATAGCGATTATGGAGAGTTCTGTATTTTTACTTTTTATAGGGCTTAGTTATAAACAAAGTTTTTTAGCTCCTATCTTAACAGATGGACAACAAAACTTTAACAATATGAACGACCCAATCCCACAAGCTATGATACTAACAGCCATAGTTATAGGTATGGCCGTTTTAGCACTTGGAGTTAGTTTTGCCATAGAGTATTATAAACTTACTGGTAAGACTGATATAGATGAGATGACAACTCTAAAGGGCTAAAATATGGAAGATAAAAGTTTTGATAAGTGGAATGAAGTAAAAAAACAGCTACATAAAAAAGAAAAAATAATAAACTTTAAAGATAGAGAGATTTACTGGGGAAATTTAGGAAAAAATATAGGTTTTGAACAAAATGGTAAAAATCAAGATTTTTCAAGACCTATTTTAGTTGTTAAAAAATTAAACAAAAGATTATTTTTTGGTGTTCCTTTATCTACTACTATTAGAGATGGTAGTTATTTTTATAACTTTAAATTTTTAGAGGATAAACAAAGTTCTGCATTACTTATACAAGCAAAAATTTTTGATGTCAAAAGATTAGATCAAAAAATAGGTATGATAAACAAAAATGATTTTCTTAAACTAAAAAAGAAATTAGGAGATTTACTTGATTTATGATAGTTTCTCCCTCTTAAAAAAGAGGGCAGTCCCGAAGGAAATTGTAAAGGAAGTATACAATAAAATATATTATTTGTCAATATATACTAAAGGTACAAAAAAATGAGTTCAACACTATTTATAGCCCTACCCTTACTTTTTGGGTTTATATCACCACTTTTTTCAAAGTTTGGTAAAAATACAACTGCTTTTGTATCTACTACGATGCAACTGTTTTTATTTTTACTATCTATCAGCCTTTTAATAAATGCCGAACCATATATAGAGATTATCTCTATTGCTCCACCTCTTGGAATATCTTTTGTTTTAACTAAAATATCGCTATTTTTTGTAACTCTTTTTACATTTTTAATGCTTTTATTTTCACTTTATTATCTAAGTATTAGAAAAACAAATCCTTATAAAAATGAAGTAAAGTTTTTTATACTGACAAATATGCTTTTAGCATCCTCTATCGGTTTAGTGTTAAGTAGCGATATATTTAACATCTATGTATTTTTTGAGATAGCTGGTATATCTGCTTATATACTTAGTGCTTACAAAAAAACACAATCAGCTCTTGAAGCTGGTATAAAGTACTTACTAACTGGAGCTATCGCATCTGTGTTTTTAGTATTTGCTATCGCTCTTATATACTTAAATATAGGCTCATTAAACTTAGCTGTTATATCTCTTAGTTTTGAGACACTACCTTATAATGTTAAGATTTTAATCTCTATCTTACTACTTGTTGGTTTTGGATTTAAGATAGAGATTTTCCCACTTAACTTTTGGGTTAGTGATGTTTATGAAGGCTCATCAGCACTTGTAAACACTCTCTTTTGTGCTATAGTTGTAAAAGCTTATCTTTTTGTATTTTTTCATATACTTTATCTACTTTTACCTAGTGGAGAGTTTAGTGTTTTTCTAATCTACTTAGGTGCTATAAGTATGTTAGTAGCTGAGATAGTAGCTCTAAAACAAACAAATCTAAAAAGACTTTTTGCATACTCATCATTAGGTCAAGTTGGATTAATCTTTAGTGCATTTGCTATGCAAAACACAGATGCAATTCAAGGAGCTTTATATATAGTTCTTGCTCACTCTGTTGCGAAAAGTATTATATTTTTAAGTATAAGTAGCATAGGTTACAAGTATAACACCTACAATATAGAAGTTCTAAAACACTTAAACTCAAACTTTTTAAAAGTTGTGATGCTTATAGCTATGTTATCACTTCTTGGTATCCCACTTTTTGCAGGGTTTATCGGTAAGTTTTTAACACTAAAAGCACTAGCACTCAATGGCACTTTTTTAGCTATGGGTATCATACTTTTAGCATCTTTACTTGAAGCCGTTTACTACTTTAAACTTGTTGGTTTTATGTTTGTAAAAAATGATACAAAAGAGATATTAACCATAACTAAATCTCAAAAAATCATACTTAGTTTTTTAGCCATTATACTTATAGTAGTTGGAACTTTCCCTTTTGTGGTATCAAACTTTTTACTTGATGGTGCAAGTATTCTTTTAGATAATCATAGTTTTGTAACTATACTAAAGGCTCAGTAGATGACAACAAAACTAAAAGAAACACTAACTATATGTGAACAAATCTTTAAAAATTGTGATATAGATTATGATGAATTGATGAGTAAAAATATAGATAATGATTTTTTTGAAGATTATCAAAATACTAGAATTATAAATAGTTTTTTATTTAACTACTCAAAGCTTCAAGATAAAATAGGAGCTAAACTTTTTAAACAACTTCTTTATGAGTTAAAAGAGATTGACAATACTTCAATCCCTATGATAGATGTTTTAAACATTTTAGAAAAGTTAGAAATTCTTGAAAAAACTCAATGGGATAACCTTAGAGATATAAGAAACCTTTTAGCTCATGAGTATCCATTTTGTATGCAAGAGAGAATTGAAAATATAAAACTTACTTTAGAATCTTATGAGATGCTAAAAAATATCTATAAAAGAGTGAAAAATGCGACTAAATCAATATGAGATAAACTCTATAAAAAAGAGTTTTCAAACAACATTTCAAACAGGTATGATTTATCTTTTTGGTAGTCGTGTTGATGATACTAAAAAAGGTGGAGATATTGATTTATACATAGTAACACAAGATAGTGATAAGGTTAGAAAAAAAATAAACTTTTTAACACAACTAAAAAATCTTATAGGTGAACAAAAAATTGATGTAGTTTTAAGTTACGATAAAACAACACCAATCGAAAAAGAAGCTATAAAATACGGAGTAAAACTATGGACTTAACAATTTTTGGACTAACTGATGTCGTTGTATCTTTAAAGGAAACATACTTAGCAAACTTTTTTGCGATGCTTATAACTATATCTTTTATGCTAGTTGTATTTAGTATGAAAAAGTATGATTTACCTAAAAGTTTTTATGCTTTTTTTGTACTTCTTACATCAGCACTTTATCTTATAGTGTATGCAAATGATTACTTGCTGTTTTTTATAGGGTGGGAGGTTATG
>JAMOQV010000153.1 GCA_027068615.1 Helicobacteraceae bacterium
ATTTTAGCTACCTTTAAAAATCTTAATTGTATAGTTACCACTAAATAAATTTAAGGAGAAGATAATGGCAGTAATTATTAATGATACTTGTATCAACTGTGGTGCTTGTATAGATGAATGTCCAGTAGAAGCAATCGTAGATGAGGATGATAATCCAACAGGTGAAGACACTTACTATGTTCATTCTGATAAATGTGTTGAGTGTGTAGGTCATCATGATGAACCAGCTTGTGCTACATCATGTCCAACTGAGGGTTGTATCACTTGGGATGCTATCGGAGCAAGTCCAGCACACCGTGATGATATTACAGATGAGCAACGTTCAAATCACGAACCTGTTGTAGAATAGTTTCTTTCTTATTATAAAGTACCTTCTTGGTACTTTATCTTTTTTAATCCATATATTTTTTCATTTAAACAAAAACATACATTTTTTTTGGTATAATCACGCCTAATTTTATATTATAATAGGAGATTTGATGGAAAGAACATTATCAATCATCAAGCCAGATGCAGTTGCTAAGGGTGTTATCGGAAAAATTTTAGA
The DNA here is from genome assembly GCA_027068615.1 of Helicobacteraceae bacterium. Lineage (GTDB taxonomy): Bacteria > Campylobacterota > Campylobacteria > Campylobacterales > Sulfurimonadaceae > Sulfurimonas. Next base: position 548 of record JAMOQV010000153.1, read on the forward strand.
TAGATTTGAAAGCAATGGCCTTAAAATTGCTGCTACAAGAAAAATTCAACTTTCTCGCGGAGATGCTGAAGCATTTTATGCAGTTCATGCTGAAAGACCTTTCTTCAACGATTTAGTTGATTTTATGATTAGTGGTCCAGTTGTTGTTTCAGTTTTAGAAGGTGAAAATGCAATGCAAAAGAACCGTGATTTAATGGGTGCTACTAACCCTAAAGAAGCTGAAGCAGGTACTATTCGTGCAGATTTTGCTGAAAATATCGATGCAAATGCAGTTCATGGAAGTGATTCTATTGAAAATGCAGCTATTGAAATTGCATTTTTCTTTTCAGAAAGAGAAATTTCTTAATTAAGAAATTTTATTAATATAATGCAAATAAAGTTAATAAAAGTTGGTAAAACACCATTAGATTTTGATATAAAATCTGGTAAAATAACTTTTAAAGGTTTTTTACAGTATCATACTGGCAAATTAATTTTGCTAAAAGCAAAATTATATGGTTTAGTAGATATAGAGTGTAGTCATTGTGCTGAGGATTTTGAACTTGAAGTTGATGAGGATATTGAATTTTTCATCTCTGATGGTTTATATGAAGATATTGATAATATTGAACTAGATGTTATAGAATCTTTTAATTCTCTGGTTGATTTAGATGAACTTTTAAACTCTGAAATTGAGCTTATTAAAAGTGATTATCATACTTGCAAAAATTGTGTTAGTTTATAACTTTATTTATATATAAGCTTTTTAGTGCCTTTCGTAGGTAAATAATACATGAATCTAATTCATTTAAAATATATAAGGAAAATAATATGGCAGTACCTAAGAGAAGAGTATCTCATTCTCGTTCAGCGAAAAGAAGAACTCACTATAAAATCAAATTAGCTCGTCCAGTTAAAGATAAAGATGGAACTTATAAACTTCCACACCATATCAACCCAACTACTGGTGAGTATAAATAATCAATGGTTAAAATTGCTATTGATGCAATGGGTGGGGACTTTGGTCCCGAACCAATTGTAAAAGGTTGTATTGCTGCACTTAAGACAAAATCATTTGAGCCTATATTAGTCGGCAAAAAATCTGAAATTTTACCTATGTTACCCAAGCGTTATAGAGATAAGATTTCTATTGTAGATACAGATGATGTTATCTCTATGAGTGATGCTGCAACAGATGCAATTAAAAGGAAAGAAAGTACCATATATAAGGCTATTGAGTTAGTTGAAAATGGTGAAGCAGATGGTGTTGTTTCAGCTGGTCATAGTGGAGCTACTATGACTCTTGCAACTTTAAGACTTGGTCGTTTAAAAGGTATATCTCGTCCAGCTTTGATAACTTTTATGCCAACTGTAAGTGGAAATAGAAGTGTAGTTTTGGATGTTGGAGCAAATGTTGATTCTAAACCTGAACATTTAGTGCAATTTGCTATTATGGGTGGATGTTATGCTCGTAGTGTTATGGGTATTGAAAATCCTAAAATAGGTCTTTTAGCTAATGGTGAAGAGGAATCTAAAGGTAACGATGTAACAAAATCTGCTTATAAACTACTAAAGGGTTATAAAGGATTTATTGGAAATGTTGAGGGTGGAGATATTTTCAATGCTTCTTGTGATGTTATAACTTGTGATGGTTTTATAGGTAATTTAGTTTTAAAAACTAGTGAAGGTGTAGCTTCTACTATAAGTAGTTTGATAAAAGACTATATAAGAAAATCTCCCATATCTATAACTGGTGCTTTACTTATGAGAAAAGTTTTTAAACTTCTTAAAAAAGAGATTGATTATGCAGAGGTTGGTGGAGCTCCTTTGATCGGTATAAAGGGTTGTGCTATAGTTAGTCATGGTAAGTCTAATGCTAGAGCTATAGAAAATGCTATATATCAGGCTATCAGCTATATAGATACTGGTGTGAATAAACATATCTTAGAAGAGTTACAAGAGTATAATAAAAAGGAAATATGATGGCTTATGCTGCTTTTAGATCTATCGGTGCTTATGCTCCAAAAAAAGTGCTAACAAATGAAGAACTTTCAACTATGGTTGATACGACTGATGAATGGATAACTAAAAGAACAGGTATAAAAGAGCGTCATATTGCAGATGAGAATGAAACTACAAGTGATATGGGTGTAGAAGCTGCAAAAATTGCACTTGAGAGAAGTGGAATTGCAAAAGATGATATAGATATGGTTATATGTGCTACTATTTCACCTGATTATTTTTGTATGCCATCTACTGCTACAACTATAGCTAAAAAACTTGGACTTGAGGGTGTTACTTCCTTTGATATATCTGCTGCTTGTACAGGTTTTGTTTATATTTTATCTATCGCAAAAGCATTTATAGAATCTGGTATGAAAAAAAATGTACTTATAGTTGGTGCTGAGAGATTATCAGCTATAACTGATTATACAGATAGGGGTACTTGTATATTGTTTGGTGATGGTGCAGGTTCTGCAGTAATTAGTGCAACACAAAATAAAGATGAAGCTATCATAGATGTTCATACTGGAGCAGATGGTACTTATGCAGATCTACTTATGAGTCCAAATGGTGGTACAGGTTCACCTCATGATGCACTAGATGGTGAAGCTAAAGCATGTTTTATGCAGATGAAAGGTAATGAAACTTTTAAAGTTGCAGTTCGTACACTTACAAAAGATGTTAAAGATATATTGGAATCAAACGATATTAAAAGTGAAGATATAAAACATTTTGTGCCACATCAAGCAAACTATAGAATTATAAAAGCTGTTGGAGATGCATTAAAACTTACAAAAGAGCAAGTTGTTGTAACTGTTCAAAAATATGGTAACACTTCAGGTGCTTCTATCCCTATGGCTATAAATGATATATATGAAGATGGTTCATTAAAAGCTGGAGAATTACTATTATTAGATGCTTTTGGTGGTGGTCTTACTTGGGGAAGTGCTTTAGTTCCATTTTCACCTCTGTTAAGATAAAAGTGAGTTATATTTAAAAATAAGGTATATTATGCCATTTAAAATTGAAGATTTAAAAGCACATAATTCTGAATTACTTAAGTTGCTTACTAATCATTTGCCAGATATGCTTTGGGTAAAAGATTTAAATGGTAAGTATATTTATGTAAATCAAGCTATATGTGATGGTCTTTTAATGGCTAAAGATACAAACGAGCCTATCGGTAAAGATGATATATTTTTTGCTCTTCGCGAGAGAGAAGCTCATAAAGAACAGGCCGATTGGCATACATTTGGTAAACTATGCTTTAACTCAGACCAAGATGTTATAGATAAAAACAAAGCTATGAAGTTTGAAGAATGGGGTAAAGTCAAGGGTAAGTTGATGTACCTTGAAGTTTATAAAGCTCCTTTTTATGATAAAGATGGAAATATCATAGGTACAGTTGGTGTTGGTCGTGATATAACTGAGATGAAAAAACTTCAAACAAATTTAGAAAAATCGCTTAAAACTTTATCTGAACAAAAAGAACAACTTGCATATCAAACTAGTCATGATGCTTTAACAAAACTCCCAAATAAAATATTATTTTTAGATAGATTAAAACACTCTATTGAGCTTGCTAAAAGAAATAAGCAGTTTGTAGCGGTATTGTTTATAGATCTTGATAATTTCAAAGAAGTAAATGATTCTTTAGGTCATGATGTAGGGGATGAGCTTCTTATAGAAGTTTCTAATCGTATGAATATAGGTCTTCGTAAATCTGATACATTGTCAAGACTTGGAGGTGATGAATTTACTATAATTGTTAACAATGTCAGTAAAGTTGAAGATTTATCTAGGATTATTCAAACAATTATTAAAATATTTAAAGAACCAATTATTATAGGTAATAATACATTATATATAAATATGAGTATAGGAATTTCTATATATCCAAATGATGCAAAAGATGTAAACGATTTATTAAAACATGCTGATTCTGCTATGTATAAAGCAAAAGCAAATGGTAAAAATACATATTGTTTTTATGATGAAGATATGACCAAAAAAGCACTTGATAGAATTCTTCTTGAGACTGCTTTGCGTGAAGCTTTAAGTAAAAAAGATGAAATAATAGTTTATTATCAGCCTCAAGTTGAAGCAAATAAAGATAAATTAGTTGGAATGGAAGCTCTTGTTAGATGGAAGCATCCTGAGAATGGATTTGTATATCCAAATACTTTTATCCCTTTGGCAGAATCTACGGGTATGATTATTGAATTAGACAGATTGGTTATGACAAAAGCTATAAAACAGTTTGCAACTTGGGAGAAAGATGGTCTTAATCCAGGTAAATTATCTATGAATTTAGCTATGAAACAACTTGAATCAAGTGATTTTTTAGATTTTATAAAAAATTTATTAGATGAGGAAAAGTATAGTTATTCAAATATAGAGTTTGAAGTTACAGAAAGTCAAATTATGCAAGATCCTAAAAAATCTATAGAAATACTTAATAAATTAAGTAATTTAGGTATATCTATATCGATAGATGATTTTGGTACGGGTTATTCTTCTCTATCTTATTTAAAAAAATTACCGATAAATAAACTTAAAATTGATAAATCATTTGTAGATAATTTACCTTCTGATTTAGAAGATGTAGCTATAGCAA
>JAMOQV010000154.1 GCA_027068615.1 Helicobacteraceae bacterium
CGCTTAGTGTTACATCTGTTTGTTGAAGTTTATGAAGTGCTGAAAAGATTATAAAACTAGAGAGATGCTTGTAGAGTTTTGTTTTTATGGCTATATCTAAAAAGAAAAAAGGTGAGATTAACTCACCATCTTTGTTTTTTATCCTCATAAGTGTTTCATACTTTTGTATCTTTTCATCTCTATCAACTATAGCTTGAAAAACAGGTACAACCATATCGTTTTTTATAGCTTCTTTTATGATAGCTTTGTATTTTATAGCTTCTTGAACATTGCTTCTGTTTTCTATCTCATCACTATAAAAGACAAAAGATTTTTTATACTTTTTTGCATGGTTTAGTGCAATCTCAGCTTTTTCTAGTGTATGCTTTTTTTCAAAAGAGATACCTATACTTACATCTATGGATATATCTTCAGAGTTGTTTGTAATCTTCATATTTGATATAGCTTCTAAAAGCTCTTCTACAAACTTTTTATACTCTTGTTTGTTTGCTTCACTGTTGTCTTGAAGTAGTATAAACTCATCAGCAGACAATCTAAAAAGCTCAAAATCCTTATCATCAACATAAGATAGTAAAAACTTTGAAAACTCTTTTAAAACAAAAGTACCTATAGTATCTCCGTAAAATTCATTTATAATTTTAAATCTATCTATATCTATAAGTATAACAACAGGGTTTTGCAAAGAGTTTACTTTTTCAAAAAATGAGTATCTGTTTAGTAAGTTTGTTACACTGTCATAATGAAGTTTTTTATCTAGTTCTAAAGTTCTTTCTTTAACCTCTTGTTCTAGCTTCTTTTGGTAGTTTTTTGATTCCTCTCTTAGTTTTATCTCCTCTACGGTTTTAGAGATTTGTAGTAGAAACTGAGTTAAGTCTATGGGTTTTAGTAGGTAACCACTTGCACCTAATTTTATAGCTTCTATAAAGTATGAAGCATCGTTGTGTGCAGATAAGAACAGTACTGGTACTTCTGGATTTATAGCTTTTATAGCTTTAAACATATCTATACCGTTCATATTTGGCATCCTTATATCAGTAATGACCAAGTCATAAGAAGCCGACTTAAACTTATCTAGTCCATCTTGACCATCTTTTGCACTATCTATATCATTAAAAAAGTTTGAGAACAACTCAGAAGAAGCCTTTCGGGCTAAATCATCATCTTCTACATATAGAAGTTTATAGTCTGAACAAAGAGTTTTTAAGTTTTTTATATCTTCTGTTTTCATAGTTATTATAATCCAATCAATTTTAACAATTATAACAATTACAACTTAAACTAAGTAAATTCTATGGGATCCATATCTACTTCAGCCATCGGAACTTTTACTTTTTGTATCGCTTTTATAAGAGAGGTGCTTTTATCTGAGCGAAGAAGTATCTCAAAACGATACTTTGAAGCAACTTGTTTTATGGCACACTCTCCAAACCCTATAACCTCAACATCACTAAAAGAGAGTAGATTATCTCTCATCTTTTGCATCTCATCTTTTGCTTTTGTAGAATTTTTATGTGAAAATAAAACTCTACAAAACTTTTTATATGGTGGATATAACTCTTTACGGTAGTTTTTTTCATCATCTAAAAATTTTTCATAGTTGTTTAGATAGTAGCTAAAAAACTTCTCATTGAAACTCTGTACTAAAACTGTTGCATCTTCTTTTCTTCCACTTCTTCCAGATACCTGTATAAGTAGTGAAAGTGCTTTCTCTTTTGCTCGATAATCACTCATACTAAGTATATTGTCAAGACCTAACACAACTGCTAAAGTTACACCATGGTAGTCATGCCCTTTACTTAGCATCTGAGTTCCAACAAGGATATCAACCTCATTATCATTAAATCTTTTTAGTGCTTTTTTTAGTTTTGATGCTGTTGTTATAACATCTCTGTCAAATTGTTCCACTTTTACAAATGATAGTTTTTCATTTATCTCTTTTAGTGCTTGAGCTGTTCCTAAACGGGAGGGGCTAAGGGTTTGCCCTCCACACTTTGGGCATATAGTTGGTATAGCTTGAGTAAAGTTACAGTAGTGACACTTCATAGCTCTACTTTTTTCATGAACACTCATACCAACACTACAAAAACTACATTTAAAGTCGTAGCCACAATCCCCGCATATAAGGTTTTTAAAGTTAGCACGAGTTGGTATAAAAACTATAGCTTGTTGTTTTTTGTCTATGGTGTTTTTTAAAGATTCTATAACAAGTGGTGACAAAGACTCAACACAAGGTTCATATATAAACTTCTTATTTGAGCTAAAAAAACCACCTTTTAGTCTTATATGCGGAAACTTAACATAAGAGTTTAGTGATGGTGTAGCTGAACCTAGTACAACTGGTATATCGTAAATCTTACCCATATAGATAGCTATATCTCTAGCATTGTATCTAGGTCTTGATGAGGATTTGTAACTATCATCGTGTTCTTCATCTACAACTATAAGACCCAAATCTTTTATGGGTAAAAAAAGTGCCGAACGGGGTCCTGCTATGATGTAGGCTGTTTTATCATAGATACTTTGTAGTGCTTTTTGTTTTTGTTTTGGGGTTAGTTTTGAGTGCCACATCACAACTTTATCGCCAAAATGGTTTTTTAGTCTTATATCCATCTGAGGGGTTAGTGAGATTTCTGGCATCAAAAATATACTTCTTTTAGAAGAGTTTATCATATCTTGAAAAAACTTCATGTATATCTCTGTTTTTCCACTTCCTGTATCTCCAAAAAGTAAAGAGACCTTTTGTTGTTTTAAAAAAGATAGAGCATCTTGTTGGTTGGTTGATAGGTTTATGTTTGATACTATCTTATCACATACTTTTTTTGTTGAGATATTTTTTTTAAAAGGTAACATTATAGATATAGCATCACCAAATGAGCATATATAGTAGCTAGATATAAACTTAGCAACTTGCATCTCTTCAGAAGAGAAGTATTCTTCATATATATCTAAAATCTCATTTGTTTTAAAAGTTGGTTTATCACAACTTGAGACAACAACACCGTCTAGGATTCTACTTTTTACACTAACAGATACTTTTGTACCTATATCTATAACCTCTTTATGATGATATGTAAAAGGTTCAAGTGGTGATGCGATAAGTGCTATCTTGTAGTAGTTCAAGTTAGTCCGTTAACTCTGAGCATTTTGAACCAGCTGTGCATAAAAAAGTTCCTTTTGATGGGTCGTATGTAAATGTGTTATCTTCATCTTCTATCTTGAACTTATAGGTATGATTGTTATTATTCCAACTATACCAATGTCCGTTTGCATCTTTTGGTTTTATACCATACATAAGTAGAGTATGATTTTCATCAACACCATCAAAGTAGTTGTCGCTAAATCCACTAAGTTCAGATATCCAAGAGTTATCCCCTTTTATAAGTCGGCTTTGTCTCTCACTAACGATAGCACTTCTTATAGCCGATATATCTGAGCGACATTTTGTAACTTGTGCATCTACTCTTGTAGCTGAGAGTCTAGGGATAGCAACAGATGCCAATATACCTAAAACAACTATAACAAAAACTAATTCTATCATGGTAAAAGCTTGTTTGAATGATTTCATAGTAACATTTTATCTTAGAGTTTATAAAAGGGAAAGTAAAAAAAGTAAAAAAGGATAAATCCCCGTAAAAATTACGAGGATTTACAAAAAAGTAACTTAGTAAGTAACTGAAGTACCTTTCATAGTATGGCTACCATCAAGTGCATCTATACCTGTTCCTGTAACAACTATGTTATCACCATCGATTTTTACAGTATCTGCTGTATGTGCATTTGCTTTTTTACATGAAGCTATAGTTGTTAGATCTGGATTTGTTCCAGTTGCTTGATATGAAGCTATAGCATCATTTATACAAGTTTTTGTATCTGCAATATATACAGAAGCTTTAGCATCATCACGAGTTGCTGCCAATTTTGGAACAGCAACAGCTGCTAAAATACCTAAAATAACGATAACGAAGATTAACTCAATCATTGTAAAACCTGCTCTTTTCATAACAGACTCCTTAATTAAAATATATGGATTACTCTAGTAATCTTAAGAGTCATTATGAGCCTATTTTGTTTAAAGATTGCTTAAAACCTGAGTTCGACAATAAAAACATCCAAATATAGGGCAACTAAACGGCAATCTTTTAAAAATTATCCTCTCAACTTAGCTACGGCTAGGTTTTTGAGTATATTTTTTAAAATCTCACCATTTATTTACCCTATCTTTAGGCATTGTATTGTCGAACTCAGGTTTAAAAGTGATATATTTGGTAAAATACATAAGTTGATACAGATTTTTTTTATGGAACTGTTTTTGCTTTTGACACTACATATAAAAGGAAGCACTATGAGTATAAATATTTCAAGAAGTGAAGATTTAATGACAAAAGCTCTTGATTATAGGGCTATTCGTCAAGATATGATAGCTTCTAATATTGCTAATGCTGATACACCTTTTTATAGACCTAGAGATATAAGGTTTGAAGATGCTCTAGCTTTAAAAAAGGCTGAGATAATGGGAGATAATTCCAACCAACTAAAGATGGCTCAAACAAACTCTAAACACTTAAAGCCAAAAGATGAATCTAGCTCTAAGATACCAACTACTTTTTTTAGAGATGGTCATATGGCTAGAAATGATGGAAATAGTGTAGATATAGATGTAGAAACGACAGAGATGTCTAAAAACTCTGTGATGTTTAATGCTCTTATACAAGCATATAAGTCAGATCAGAGAATTTTTAGAAGTGTATTAGATGCTTCTGCTAAAACAAGTTAAAGGTAAATCATGAGTAATTTTTTAAATAGTTTTGATATAAGTGGTTATGGTTTATCATCTCAAAGGGTTCGTGTAAATGTGATATCTAGTAATATCGCAAATGCACAAACAACTAGAACTGATGAGGGTGGACCATATAGAAGAAAACAAGTTATCTTTAAAGCAGTTGATTTTAATGAACAGTTTAACAATGCTTTGCAAGGTATGACAAAAAGTGCAAAGTATGAAGACCCTTTGGATGAGGGTGAACTAGGTAGAAGAGTTGACCCTGCTATCATGAGTGTAACAGTTGATAAAATCGTAAGAGATGACTCAAAACCTAAGATGAAATATGAACCAAACCATCCAGATGCAGATGCAAATGGGTATGTTGCATACCCAAATATTAATCCTGTGGTGGAAATGGCCGATTTAGTAGAAGCAACAAGATCGTATCAGGCAAATGTAGCTGCTTTTGAGAGTGCAAAGACTATGGCAAATAATGCAATATCTTTGTTACAATAGGGTCTGATAGTGAAAAAGGATAGATTATGAGTGGATTTGGTAGTATTGATTCTCTTGCTGGGACATCAACGGCTGAACTATTAAAACAAAAAAGCTCTTTTGGTGTTGGGGAGAGTTCTTCGGATGCATTTTCAAGTCATCTAAAATCAGCTCTAAATGAAGTTAATCAACTTCAAGAGGACAAAGAGGAAGTAACAGCAAATCTAGCTACAGGACAGGTTCAAGACCTACATCAAGCAGCATTGGCTATAGGTAAAGCTGAAACAAGTATGAAAATGATGTTAGAGATAAGAAACAAAGCCCTAAGTGCATATAAAGAACTTGGAAGAACACAAATATAATCAAGTGCAAACAAAAATAAATAAAACCTACAAAATATTATCACTTTATCTTCTTATAGTATTTGGATTTTTACTTTTTTTGGGAGTGATGTTTTCTAGTGCTGTAAAGCAAAGACATATCCCTTCTCTTTATGCAAGTAATACAACTACAGCAAAAAGAGGTTCTATCATAAGTGCTGATGGTTTTCATATAGCTACAACAAAAAAACTTTATAAAGCTATGGTAGATACTAGATATATAGACCCTAAAAAAGAGAGACTTTTTATAGAACTTTTTAGTATATACTCAGGTATAGATAAAAAGAAAATTATTAAAAAAATTCATAAAAGACAGGGTAATGTTGTTCTTTCTTACTCTATAAGTGAAAAAAGAGCTCAGTATCTAAAAAGACTAGCTTATGAGCTTAGAAGATTTAAAATCTTTGTAGAGAGGGTAAATCCTAAAACAGGAAGAAGAAGCCTACATGGTCTTAGCATACTAGAGAGTGGTGAGACTAGAGTTTACCCTTATGGGGATCTACTAACACCTATCATAGGATACCCTAAAAAATCAGAAGAAAATGGATATACACTAGTAAAAGGGGTAAAAGGTCTTGAGAAAAAATTTGATGCTGAACTATCTGCTGGAAGTAACGGTTTTAGTCGTGGAAAAAGGGATGTAAATAGCTATATAATCCTAAATAAAGAGAGTTTTACAAAACCTGCTAAAGATGGATTAAATATAAAACTAACTATACCACTATCTTTACAAATAAAAATAGAAAATATGCTAACAAAGATGAAAAAAGAGATAGGTGCAAAACAAGTTATATGTGCCATAATGGATATAAAAACTACAAATATCCTAGCTCTTGCAAGTTCAAACAGATATCTACCTAAAAATATAAAAAGAAAAGATTATTCATCTCTTAACTCTGCTATGATAGAGTACAGTTTTGAGCCAGGAAGTGTTATAAAACCTATAGTTTTTTCACTGCTTTTAGATAAAAATCGTATAAATCCTTATGATTTGGTAAATGGTTACAATGGTCGTTTTAAGCTTGGTAAAAAAATCATTAGAGATGAGCATAGATTTGACTGGCTCTCTGCTGAAGATGTAATTGTTCACTCATCAAACATTGGTATAGTTCAACTTAGTAGAAAACTATCCTCTGTTGAGTTTTATGAGGGTTTAAAAGATTTTGGATTTTCAAGAAAATCAACTTATGACCTTATATATGAAAAGATAGGTTCTATACCAGATATAAAACTTATAGATAATGAAGTTTATAAAGGTACTCTATCTTATGGTTATGGTATGCATGCAAATCTTATGCAACTTCTTCGTGCATACTCGGTATTTAACAACAATGGTAAGATAGTGTATCCTCGCATTGTAGATATGTTTATAGACCCTGCAACATATAAAGAGATAAAGATACCAAAAAGACAAGAGATAGAGGTTATAAAACCAGCTACTGCAAAAAGAATGAAAGAGATTTTAATCAAAACAGTAAATAAAGGTACTGGTAAAAAAGCTATAACAAAAGGTCTTATTATAGGTGGTAAAACTGGTACTGCTCATATAGTTGAAGATGGAAAATATGTAAACAAATATAATACGGCATTTATGGGTTTTGCAGATGACAAAACTCATAAATACACCATGGGTGTTATAGTTATACAACCAACATCAAGTCAATTTGCTTCTAAAACAGCTGTACCTGTTTTTAAAAAGGCTGTTGAAATATTGGTTGAAGAGGGTTACTTAGAGCCAGATATTGTCAAGTAACCGTGTACTACCTACTTTTACCTCTACTAAGATGATGCTATTGCCAATCTCTACATTGTAGATATATTCAAAATCACGATTTAAAATCTCTACATAAAATATCTCTAAAGGGGATAAAATATCCATCATTTTAGATTTTATCTGTTTTGTGTCTAAGATGCCTTTACTTATCATATCACTCGCTTCTTTTAGTGATGCTGAGATTTTAAGTGCTTCTTTTCGTTGCTCTTGAGAAAGATAAACATTTCTACTACTTAGTGCTAATCCATCTTTTTCCCTTACGGTATCTACAGCTACAACTTCTACATTCATAAAAAACTGTTTAACCATAAGTGAGATTAGGTTTAGTTGTTGTGCATCTTTTTTTCCGAAGTAAGCTTTAGTGGGTGATACCATATTTAAAAGTTTCATAACAACTGTTAAAACACCGTTAAAATGTGATGGTCTTGAAGCACCCTCAAGTACAAAACCTCTTACATTTGGAGCAACTATACTTACTTCATCTCTACCATAAATATCGTCAGCTTTTGGGAAAAAAAGTATATCTACACCACAAAGTTCACATATAACTTTATCTGCTTCATCTTTTTTTGGGTACTTGTCTAAATCCTCCCCTTTTAAAAACTGAGTAGGATTTACAAATATAGAGACAATAACTAAATCATTTTCCTCTCTTGCTTTTTTTATAAGCGAAATATGTCCCTCGTGTAATGCACCCATAGTTGGTACAAAGCCTATTGTCTTAGTATTTTCTCTTAATATATTTTTTAACTCTAATGGTGTTGAAATAATCTTCATTTTATACCTTGATGTGTTATACTTTCGTAATTATACAATGGATTAAATTATGGATAACTATGAATATACAGAACTTTTAAAAAATCTAAAAATAAAGATGCAAAATATCACAGGTGTAGTTCAACCTCAAAAGATACAAGCAAGATTAGAAGAGATAGAAAAATTGGAAAATGAACAAGATTTTTGGAATGATTCTACTCGTGCAGGTGTAATTCAAAAAGAGAAAACTCAACTAGAGAGAAAACTACAAAAATACAACAATGCAAAAGAAGCTATAGATGATGCTTTTGAGCTTTATGAGATGGCTAAAGAGGAAAATGATGAAGAGACAATTCAGGGTTGTTTTGATGAAGCAGCATCTCTTGAAAAACATATACAAGATATGGAGATAGAAGTTTTACTAAGTGAACCTCACGATGCAAACAATGCGATACTATCTATCCACCCTGGAGCTGGTGGAACAGAGTCTCAAGACTGGGCTGAGATGCTTTTAAGGATGTATAAAAGATGGGCTGAAAGAAGAGGTTTTAGTGTTGAGCTTTTAGACTATCAAGTTGGTGAAGAAGCTGGTATAAAAGATGCCTCTATACTTATAAAAGGTGAAAATGCTTATGGTTACTTAAAAGTGGAAAATGGTATCCATAGACTTGTAAGGATATCACCATTTGATAGCAATGCAAAAAGACATACATCTTTTTCATCAGTTATGGTTTCACCTGAGATTGATGATGATATAGATATAGTTATAGAAGATAAAGATATAAGAGTTGATACATACCGTGCAAGTGGAGCTGGTGGACAACATGTAAATAAAACAGAATCAGCTGTAAGACTAACCCATATAGCTACAAATGTAGTTGTTCAATGTCAAAATGGAAGAAGTCAGCATAAAAACAAAGCAACAGCTATGAAGATGCTAAAATCAAGACTCTATGAGTTAGAACTTGAAGCAAAACAAGCAGAGATAGATGGCATCTCAAAAAGTGAGATAGGTTGGGGGCATCAGATAAGAAGTTATGTTATGCAACCGTATCAACAAGTAAAAGATACTCGTTCTAATATAGCTTATTCAAATGTAAGTGCAATACTTGATGGGGATATAGATGAGTTGATAGAGGGTGTACTTATAGCGAGTAATCGCTAAAAAGTACAACTTAGAAGAATTATTTTCTTCTAAGCTCTTTAATACGAGCTGCTTTACCAGCAAGATTTTTAAGATAGTTAAGTTTAGCACGACGAACACGACCGCGACGGATAACTTTTATCTCTTCGATAGAATCAGAATATAGTGGGAAAATTCTTTCAATCCCAACACCATTAGCACCAATTTTACGAACTGTGATAGTTTTACCAGTACCTTGACCTCTTTTAGCGACACAAACACCTTCATAAGCTTGGATACGAGTTTTATCACCCTCTTTAATAGTTACTGCTAAACGAACAGTATCACCTGCACGAAAATCTGGAATATTTTTCTCAGCTAGTTGTGCTTTTTCAAAGTTTTCAATATATTTATTTCTCATGAGAAATCCTTGTTTTATACTTCAATAGTTGCTTTGGCCTAAAAAACTTAGTTTTACATTCAGACAAAGCTAGTTTTAGTGAGCGAATCTTACTATGATTTCCCTTTAAATACTCTGAGGGAACATCTATAGAATTAAACCTTTTTGGCTTAGAAAAAGCTGGTGCTTCAAGTAGTTGAGTTTCAAAACTCTCAACTGTTAAAGAGTCGCTATTTCCTAAAACACCATCTATATTTCTACTGATGGCATCACACATCACAAGTGATGGTAATTCACCACCTGTAAGTATGTAATCGCCTATTGAAAATACTTCATCTGCAAATTGCTCAACAATCCGTTCATCTATCCCCTCATACCTTCCACTCACAAAAGCTATATGGGTTTTCTTAGCTAATCTCTTAGCATCGTTTTGAACAAACTGTTTTGCAACTGGTGTTAAAAAAACGATATGAACATCTTCATCTTGTTTTTTTAAATCACTCAATGCATCATAAAGTGGTTGAGGATTCATAACCATCCCAGCACCACCACCGACTGCAGTATCATCAACTTTTTTATGTTTGTTAAGTGAGTACTCTCTAGGGTCTAAATACTCAATCTCTATGATAGACTTATCGATAGAGCGTTTAAGTATAGAGTCTGAGAAATACCCATCAACTATATTTTTAAAAAGTGTTACAAATGTAAACTTCATCTATGATGCTTCTAGGATATCCATACCACCTGTTATGGTGATTTTTTTATCTTTTACATCAGTATCTAGCACATAGTTATCATTATATGGCAATAAAAAGCTTTTTGCAAAACCATCTGAAACTAATCTCTCATCTGTTTTTATCTTTAGGTAGTTATTATCTAAGATTCTATCTATCTCATCAACTTTTCCTAAAAGCTTTGTATCTTCATAAATATAACAATCTTGCAAATCAAACCAAAAATACTCACCATCTTCTAAATGACAGTTTTTACGAGTATCTTCATAAGTTGTATAAAGTTTAGCATTTGTGAATTTTCTAGCATCTTCAGGAGTTGTGCAACCCTTGATTTTTATAAGTCCTCTTTGAAGATTTACATCACTTAGAGTTATAGTATCTTTTTTATTTAAAATGAAACTATTTCCACTTATAAACTGCTCTGGAAAATCACTTTTTATATGTAATTTCATATCACCTTTTAAACCGACAACTTTGCCGATAGTTGCGATATGTAATAATTTTTCTTTATCTGATGGCTTCAACATTAATCCTATAACTTATACCATCTTTAGCTTTACAGCCAGAGATTACAGTTTTTATAGCACCAATCATCTTACCCTCTTTACCAATCAACTTTCCAATGTCAGCTTTATTGGCATAAAGAACTATCTGTGTTATTTCATCGCTCTTTTCAACTTCAACTTTTATATCATCAGGGTTTGATGCTATAAGCTTAGCATACTGTGCGACAAAATCAGCTATCATAACGACTAACGACCAGTTATCTTTTTAACACGATCACTCATTTTAGCACCAACGCTTAACCAGTAATCTAATCTTTCATTATCAACAACTAAAGTTTTTTCATTATTCATTGGGTTGTAGTGTCCAATAAGTTCAATCCAACCACCATCTCTACGCTTACGGCTATCTGTTACCGCGATACGATAAAAAGGTTGTTTTTTTCTTCCCATACGAGTAAGTCTAATTACTGTCATATTTAATTTCCTATAAATAAAGTTTTGTGGGGTATCTTGCAGAATAAAATTAAAGTAGTTTTATTGTGCCTCTTACCGCCGTTTGGCGTTTGCTTACAACTTCTAATCACAGAGGGATTATTTTAGAAGTCAAACGATGGCAAAAGTATATCTGAAAAATGCTTAAATAGTATTAAATATACTATTTTTAATTTAGAAAAGGTCTAATTTTTTTAATATTTCATCTAATTCAGATTGCATATCTTTGATATTTCCACTAAAACCATCTACTTGTTCATCTTTTCCAATATGTTTATGATGTGGTGGATTTTTCTCTTTTACTTTTTTGTTACTATTGTGATGTGGCACATTATCATACCTTATAATATTTTCTTGATTACTATTTACGATACCAACTGCATATTTCTTTATCTTTTTTTTATCTGAAAATTCTTGAATATTTACATAAAAATTAAATGATTTAAAATCTTTGCTATATCTAAATTCATCAAGAATATCATCATCTATTAGTGAGATATTATCCATAATAAAATCATAATCTAAAGATATTTCAGTTAGTTTTTCAATTTCCATACAAGAAAACATCAACTCATCAATCTTAGTATTTTCCAAGTTTAACCTCAATCTTTTTTATAAAATTAATATGTTCTATAACATCTGTATATTTATGGTATGATTGTTTTTTTATGTTTTCTTGCTTTTCATAAAATTCATCTAAACTAGAAACATTTGCAAAATTTAACCATTTTTGCAAATCTTCTTTCGCTCTTTCTAGTAGATTTATAAGTTTATTTGTTTGACTCATTTTTTACTTCTAACATCTGGTTGACATCACTTATCTGAGACTCAATTTTCATTTTAAGAGTCTCAATGCTTTTATTGAGTTTTTCTATCTCATTTGTCTCTAAATTACAATGCTTCAGTAATAGTTCTTGTAGATTTACCACTTCTATCTTTGTTTGAGCACTATCAACAATTATAGAACTAACAAGTTTGGTAAAAGCATCTTTTGATGTAGTGTTTTGCATAATATTTCCTTAATTATTATCTAGGAAGATTTGGCATACCAGCTCCACCCATACCACCTAGCATACTTTGAAGTTGTTTCATACCATTTTTACCTGAGAACTTTTTAGCCATTTTACCTGCATTTTTAAACTGTTTTAGCATACGGTTTATCTCAACTTGACTAAGACCACAACCTTTTGCAATTCTTTGTTTTCTTGAGTTGTTTAGTAAATCTGGATTTTCTCTCTCTTTTGGTGTCATAGATGAAACCATCGCTTTTATATTTTTTAGTTCACTTGAGTTTTCAAAGTCAAAGTCTTTTATAGCTTTGCTCATATTTCCCATACCTGGTATCATCCCCATAATAGAACTCATAGAACCCATCTTTTTCATAGACTCCATTTGTTCTAAAAAGTCATTGAAATTAAACTTACCTTTTTTTATCTTTTGAGTTAATTTTTTAGCTTGTTTTTCATCTATGATATCAGCAGTTTTTTCAGCTAAGCCCTCAACATCACCAAATCCCATAAGACGATTAACAACTCTCTCAGGCATAAATACCTCTAAGTTCTCCATCTTTTCACCCATACCGATAAAACGAAGAGGAACTTGTACTTGTGAAGAAAGACCAAGTGCTACACCACCTTTTGCATCACCATCATACTTAGAAAGGATAACACCATCTATACCGATTTTTTCTTTAAATGTTGTTGCTGTTCTTACTGCATCTTGACCAGTTAAAGAATCCGCTACATAAAAAATCTCATCAGGGTTTGCAACATCTTTTACAGCTTTTAACTCATCCATAAGCTCATCATCTATAGCTAAACGACCAGCTGTATCTATAAGAACTACATCATAAATCTTATCATTTGCATACTTAAGTGCTGAACTTACAACCTCTACGGGGTTCTTAGTAGCTTCATCTTCAAAAAGTTCAACTTCTATCTGAGTAGTGATTTGGCGAAGTTGCTCAACTGCTGCTAGTCTTTGTAAATCGGCTGCAACTATAAGAACTTTTTTTCTTTTGTTTTTAAGATAAAGTGCAAGTTTACCAGTTGTAGTAGTTTTACCAGAACCTTGAAGACCTGTCATAAGTATAACAGTTGGAGGTGTAGAAGAAAATACAAACCCTTTATTTCCACCAACTTCTAAAAGTTCATTTAGAGTTGCTCTAAGTGCATCTAAAAATTGCTCTTTTCCTATCCCTTTTGCTTTTGTACCTAGTTCAACTTTTTGAATTAATTCTTTAACAACTTTATGGTTTACATCTGCTTTTAATAGCGACTTTTTAAGCTCTGTTAGTGCTTTTTTAAGTGTTTTTTCATCATCAAATGTACGAATTTTATTTATAGCTGTGGTAAATGAACCTGTCAATGTGTCAAACATAAAATACCTTATTTATTGGGTGTAGATTTTTTTGCGATTATATCAAAGTGGTGCTTTTATAAGGTTTAATGAATAAAATATCACTTATAAAATAGTGGAGATAATAATGGATAAAATTGGAAGTTTTATAAATATAAAAACACAAGATTTTTATTTTAATGGTTGTAGTGGTTGTGATGGGGATTGTTGCAATGGTGCAAAAGGTTTTGCACTTTCTCCACTTATACTTGAAGATTTTGAAGAGGTCTATAAAAATTTTGCTATTGTGTTTGGTTTTCAAGATGAAAATTTAAGAGCTTATGTAGTTTTAAATGATGGAAAAAGCCACTGTAGATATTATATAGATAATAAATGTAGTATATATGAACAAAGAACTCCAGCTTGTAAACTATACCCTATAAGTCCATATTTTGAGCATATACTAGTTGATAGTGAGTGTCCATCTATAAATGATAAATCAGGGATTTGTTTATCTCACAATGGTAAAATAAATGATGCTTTTTATACTAAAAGATTGGATAATTTTAAAGATAAACTAGAAAAAACTTATATGTTTTATGATGCTATAAACGATAAAGAGAATTTTGAAGTTATAGGGAATATTTTAGGTATAGATATATTAAAGTACATAAAAAATACAGATGATAAATACTTAAAAATGCATCTTGATTCTTTAAATTAAACAAAAAAGCAAATAGACTTCTTGAAAAAGTGATGTGCTATATTTAAGAGGTTGTACAAGAAGTCTAATATTAATTACGGCTAATATTTTTTTTGATAAACAGCTTTAACTTTTCAAGTGGCATAGGTTTAGCAAATAAAAATCCTTGAATAATAAAACATCCAAGTTCATTTAAAATTTTTAATTCTTCTTCTTTTTCTACCCCTTCGGCAATAGTGTGAATATCTAAACTATCGGCCATAGCAATTATTGCTTTTGTGATAATTTTATTGTTTGAAAGATGAATATTTGTTACAAAACTTCTATCTACTTTTATCTCATCAGGTAAAAGTTTTGTAAGATATTGTAATGTTGTGTTTCCTGTACCAAAATCATCAAAGGAGAATTTTATACTAAATTTTTTAAGATTACTTCTCATTTTTAGTAACTCATCCCAATATTTAACTGCTTTTCTTTCTAAAAGTTCTAATATTAAAATTTTACGAATCTCTAGTGGTAGTTTTTTTAATTCGTCTAAATAATAACTACTTGTAAACTCTTTAATATCTACATTTACACTAACTATTATATTTGCATTAAATTCTTTATTTAGATTATATATATCTTTTGTTGCGGTATACAATACCCAAAGTCCTACCTCTTTTAAATATTTAGATTTTTCTAAAATAGGAATCCATTTTCCATTTGGAATAAATCCAAGTTTTGGATGTCGCCATCTTAAAAGTGCTTCAACTCCTACAATTTTATTGTTTCTTGAATCAATTTTTGGTTGATAAAATAGAAGTAATTCATTGTTTTTTATAGCTTTTTCAAGGTCTTTTTCTAAATTTTTTTCTTCTAAAAAATTATCTTTTATCTGTTGGCTAAAAAATAAAACTCTTTCTTTTGATTCTAATAGTTTTAATTCATATAAAGCCAAATCAGCAGCTTGAAGTAGTTCATCTTTGTTTTTTCCATCACTTGGAAATACAGAAACACCTATAAAAAGGTTGATATCGATTAGATATTTTTCAATTTCTATTGGTTGTTCTAAAATTTTTATAAAATAATTTATATATTTTTTTATCTCCTCTTTATTTTTAAAATTTTTAAATACAATCACAAATTGGTCAGCCCCAATTCTTGCTACGAATGAGTTGTTAAGAGATATTTTTTTTATTCTATTTGCTAATGTTTGTAAGACAAAATCTCCTATTTCATTTCCATAAAAATCGTTTATAAACTTAAAATCTTTTATATCTAAAAAAGCAATAGCAAGTTTCTGATTTAAAATAGAATTTTCTTTTATTGCATTTTCTAAGTATTTAAAAAAATATTTTCTATTAGGTAGGGATGTTAGAGTATCTACAAGAAGAGTATATTTTTTTCTTATTTTTATAGCATCTTGTAGATAAGAGATAAAAAAGTGAGATATTTTTTTGTTGTGTTTAAAAAGTAAAACTTTTTTATTTTTTTTCTCTAAAATAATTTTAATTGTTTTATTATTTACATAAAAAAATAATTCCCCAAATCTATCATTTGATAAATCTAAAAAACTATCTATGATTTTAGCTGTATATATACTTTGAGTATATTTATCAAAATTAAACTCTTCAAAAATTAAATATAAAATCTCTTCAACCTCTGTAAGATTGATATCTATTTTTATACCTGTTTGAAATAATAGTTTCATTTTCTAACCTTTATGCTTAAGATAGAAGCATCATCCAACTCTTTATTTTTTAATGTTTGGCTTAACCCTTCATAAGAATAGGGAATTTTATTTAATCTTATCCCATCACTAAAAAGTGCTATATCATCAATCTCTAAAATATATTCCTTTTTTTTTAAAATTTTCATTCCAAAAATACCCATAGCACTTTGAGAAATGGAATTATTATACAAAAAATTTACATTTCCAAATTGATATAGAAAAATTTTATCTTTTATTTCCCCTATTATAAGAGAAGCTCTTTTTGAATCATAAAAAAGGTAATTTATTACATCAATAGATTCTTTTATATCAAAATGTTTAAATGCTAAGATTAATTTTTTTAATTTTTTTGAAGCAAGATAAACCTCTTGACTTCCATGCCCTTCAATATCCCATAAAGCGAATAAAAACTTTTTACCTGTATTTTCAAAAATCCCACAATCACCACAAGTTGTAATAGATAAAAAAGGGTCTGTTTTTAAAAATGCTTTGAAATTATTAAACTCTTTACAAAATAAGCAATACTCTTTTTTTTCTTTTTTATATACATCAAATATAAATATAGTTCCATCTTTTTTAGGGATTATCTCCATAAAATCTACAATATTTATAAGTAAATTTAAACCAATTCCTAATGTTTTTGATGAGCTAAAACCCTTTTTAAAAGAGGTTTTAATATCAAAACCATCTGAAATATCATCAAAAATAAGTCTATATTTATCTTCTAACGAATAAAAGGTAAATTCTCCCCCTTTTGTATGTTTTACAATATTTAATCCAGCTTCTCTAATAATCAAAACTAATTTTTTATCAAATGAATATAAATCACTAATTAAAGCAATATCTTTTTTAAAATTTATTTTATACTTCATTATAAATTGTTTCTACATCAATATCCCACATTGCTATAATTTGGGCGATATAAGGTGGAATACAACAAAACTCCACTTTTTTACCCAATAACTCTAAAGATTTTTTTAAATCTAAAAGAGTTTTAAATGAAATTTTATTAATAGTTTTTACATTTGAGAAATCTACTAAAACGATGCCATTCTCTTTTTTAGCAATTTCTCTAAACATATCTGATATCTCTACATCATTTAAAAACTCTTTTAATAAAACTTTATATTTCATTATTTCTAAAAGTTTCTATTGCTAATTTTAAATCGGCTCTTGTTGTGATTGGTAAATCTATTTCTAAATGAACTAATGTTTCTGCAACTGCTGGTGTAATACCACTAATTATTAATTCTGCCCCTATTATTTTGATAGCTCTATGAAGTCTTAAAAATTGATTTGCTATTTCAGTATCTATTATAGGAATACCCTCAATATCAACAATCACTTTTAGAGTATTTTTTTCTTTTATTGTTGTTAAGATTTTTCTAATTAAATCAAATGCTTTTTGCGAATCTAAAAATCCAATAAGAGGGATTAAAATAGTATCATTATCTAATTTTAAAATAGGGATATCCATACTTTTTATTGTATCTATTTGTTTGCTTATTGTGTCTTTTTCAGTGTTTTCAAACTCTACAAACATATCAAATGTTAGTGAATATATTTTTTTGATATAAATGTTTTTTTCTTCACAACTTAATTTTTCTTCTTCTAAAACATCAACAAGTTTTAATACCATCTTTGCTATTTCATTGATAGATAATTCATATTTACTTAAATTTGCAACAGCATCGAGTATGATTTTATCTGTGCTTTCATCATTTTCTATTGAATTTAAAATTTGAGAAAAAAATGTTTTAACTTCTATCTCATCAATATCAGTATCAATTTTTGATACCCATTTTGAAATAATTATCTCTTTGTTTTCTAGTAGTTTATTCATAATACTGCCTTTTTTTATTTATTATAGCATAAATTATAATACAATAAAAAAAATAAAGCAAGAGTATTTTATTAGATAAGTGTGGTGCGACCGGAGAGATTTGAACTCTCACACCACTAAGGCACTACCCCCTCAAGGTAGCGTGTCTACCGTTCCACCACGGTCGCATATATAAAATGAAGCAAAAAAAAAGCTTTAACTCTTTTTGAGTTAAAGCTTTGAGGTATATTTGAGTTAAATCTTAAAGATTAACCTAAATATGGGTTAGCATAAAGAGCGATCAATGCGATAACTAGTGCATAGATAACTTGTGCTTCGATCATTGCAAGAGCGATGAACATTGTAGTCATTAGTTTAGCACCAAGACCTGGGTTTCTAGCAGTACCAGCGATAGTTGCAGCAGCAGTATGACCCATACCGATAGCTCCACCTAATGCAGCAAGACCAAGACCAAGACCAGCAGCGATCATTGAGTAAGCTTTAAGAGTTTGGTTAGCAACTTCACCCTCATTTGCGAATACAGCAGCAGACATAGCTACTAAAAGAAAAAGAACTTTTTTCATAAATATTTCCTTAAATTAATTACAATCCGTTCGGATAGCGTAACCTCATCGTTAAATGAAGCAACCCATACATAAATGCATAGATTTCCCTACTAAAAATTGATAGGCGAATTATATGTAAAAACTACTAAATCTTAGCTTATGCACGACCTAAAGATATTTTATTACCTTTAAATTCTAATATCTCTACTTGTATCTCTTCACCCTCAGTTAAAACATCACTAACTTTTTCAACTCTTTTATCTGAGATTTTAGAGATATGTAAAAGTCCATCAGTTCCATCTGGAAGCTCTATAAATGCACCAAAGTCAACGATTTTTTTAACTTTACCAGTATAAACTTCACCAACTGCATAGTTTATTTTTTTAACTTTTGGTTTGTTTATGATGCTATGAATATGCTCTTTTGCACATTGAACACCTTTTTTATCTTTACCTGAAACTTTTACTTTTCCATCTTTTTTATCTATATCTATCGCTACTTCAAACTCTTCGATAATACTTCTTATAGTTTTACCAGCTTGACCGATGATATCGCCTATAAAACTAGGGTCTATATGGAAGATATCAGTAGATGGAAGTACACCATCGTTAAACTCTATCTCTTTTTCAGCTTCAAGCATTATATCTATGATATGACTTCTACCCTCTTTTGCTTGGTAAAGTGCTTCTTTTAAAACATCTAGGCTAACTCCACCTAGTTTTATATCCATCTGCATAGCAGTTATACCATCTTTAGAACCTGTTACTTTAAAGTCCATATCGCCATCGTGGTCTTCTAAGCCCATTATATCTGAAAGGATTGCATATTTATCGCCATCACTTACCATACCCATAGCGATACCTGCTACTGTATCTGTTGTTTCTATATCTGCTGCACGAAGTGCCATATAACCACCACAAACAGTAGCCATAGAAGATGAACCGTTAGACTCTAGTATCTCAGAAACCAAACGAACAGTATCGCCATTTAAATCAACAATAGGCTCTAATGCTCTTTTTGCTAAGTTACCATGACCTAACTCTCTTCTTTTTACACCCATAACAGGAGAAGGTTCCCCTACACTAAAACCTGGAAAGTTGTAATGCACCATAAAGTTTTCGTTTTGAGTTCCCTCTTGTGTAAGAGTTTCAAACATCTGTGCATCTTTTGACCCACCCATAGTAAGAACAACAAGTGCTTGAGTTTGCCCACGAGTAAACAAACAAGATGAGTGTGCATTTGGAAGTACATTTGTATCGATAGTTATCGGTCTAACCTCTGTTAAACTTCTACCATCAGCACGAACTCTATCATTTAGGATTTGCCCTCTTACTTGTTCTCTTTTTACTTTTTCTATTGCATCTTTTAGTGCTAATTCATCCCAATCTTCATATTTTACTAAGATAGATTTTCTTAAAACTCTAAGTGCAGTTGAACGCTCAGACTTAGCCATCTGATTCATAGCCTCTTTGATATCTTGCATATGGTTATCTCTAACATATACTATCATATCATCATTTTTCATATCAACTTTACAGTTTAATTCGAATGTCTCTTTTTTACAACTAGCAAATGCTTCTTCATACTTAGAGTTTGTATCAAAAAGAACTTCTTGAACATCTTTTAGTACATCTATAAGTTCATCTTCATTTAATGCATTTGATACATGTTTAGTTACAGTTGGTGTCTCAAGTGCTAACTCTATCATAGGGTCAATCATAGTTCCATCTATAAGCTCTTCAACATCTGAACCTATAGTTCTCATCTCTATCATTAGTAAATCTTCTTTTGTACCTGAGAGGTATAAATCAAGTGTAGATCTATCTAATTCTGATTTTGTAGGGTTTAAAATCAACTCTCCATCTATCTTAGCAGCACGAACAGCACATACTGAAGTGTTTATATCTATATCACTTGTATAAAGTGCAGCTGAGACTGCATTTAATGCTAAAACTTGTAAATCAGACTCTTTATCTGCTGAGAAAACCATAACAGTAACTTGTGCAGGGTGAGCAAAACCTTTTGGAAAAAGTGGTCTAATAGAGCGATCAATGATGCGAGATGTTAATGTCTCAAAATCACTAGGCTTTGTCTCTCTTTTGAAAAAACCACCTGGTATTTTACCAGCTGCATAACTTTTTTCTATATACTGAACAGTAAGTGGTAAAAAGTCATCTTTTACCATCTCTGTTTCATCTATAACCACTGTTGCTAGGATCACTGTTTTACCACTTCTAAGCCATGCACTACCGTTAGCTTGTTTAGCTACATCCTTAAAAGAATACTCTTCAACTTTATTTTTTAACTCAATTTTTGCATCATATTTCACAACTATTTCCTTCTAATAATTTTTCTATCTCTTCGTTTTTTATCACTTCAAACTCTTCATAATATTGTTGAGTATCAACATAGTCATCAATATTATAGATATAATATATATCATCTACATAAGCTTCTAGTAACTCTAACACATCGCTTGGTAAAACTGGGACTGCAATATATACAGCTTTTGGTTTTTGTAACAAAATTGTTTTAAGTGCAGTCATAAACTTTAAGCCAGTTTCACAACCATCATCTACAAGCAACACAACCTCATCTTTAACCTCAAAAAATGCTCTTCCTTTTCTGTATTTATAAATATTAGCTAATATTTTTTCTTCATATTTTCTATTTGCTTCACCATATATAAAATCATACTTAATATCAAATGATCTCATTAAGTCTTCATTTATCACCATCTCTTCTAGCTCACTAACTCTAGCTAATTCACATTCAAGATTATTTGGAGCTAATATACCTTCTGAAAATAAAAAGTCCATTTCATTATGATAACGACTGTTTATCAAAGAAGCAAGTTTAAGACCACCAGAAGATAAAGCAACCAATCTCCAAGATTTCTCTTTAAACTTTTGTATAGGGATGATATCTATCAATCTATCTTTTGCATCATGACGATTTTTGAGTATATTTTTATATTTGCCTATCATATTCTAATCACTTTGTGGTAATTTATGTATAAATATAGGTTTTGAACTAGATTCCATAAATGGTTTAAATACAACTGTAAAGTATATATATCTATCTTTTATAGAATCAGAGTATAAACTATGAGTAAGTATAGGTCTGTTGTTCTCAACATATTTTAAACCAAACTCCCAACACCTTTTTTTAAATAAAAAGCCTATCTCGGCATTTTTTCTTAGTTTTAATTCTAAATCATAATCATATCTTAATGTATATGAGTAGTGTGTATTATACTTATACTTAGAGTAAAATGTCAAATAACTGTCTTTTTTATCTATAAAAGTATCTTTATAAAGATGTGAGATATAAATATCTACATCTTTGGTATTTATAGATAGTTTGTTATAAATTTTAGAAAATTTCTTATTATCATAATTATAAAACGAATTGTTATATAAACTTATACTATCATTTAGATTAAATTCAAATTCATTTTCTAAATCATCATATTTTTTATCTCCACTCTCTTTGGTTAATATCAACTGAGAAAGCTTATGATAAAGTCTTTCTTTACCCTTATCATCAAATAAATACTGAGAGAAACTAAATTTTACATTCTCTTGTAAATTGAGTATATTGTAAAATTCACATCTCGAATCATCTTGATTTATTATATCTGAACAATACTCATCATTGTAGTCATAAAAACCACTTTTTGTTTCTGTTCCACTAAAAGTATAATCTACCTGAAAATCAATAGTATGTGTAAAGTTACTATAAGAACGAGTTAATTGTGTAGAAGTTGATAAGATGTTGTATTGGTTTAGATAAATACCATTTTTATATTCATCCAAAGATGGTATCTCTTCATGTGATGAAAAATTAGAATACTGAGAATATATATAACTTGTATAAGAGATGTTAAGATACTCATCAAACAATGAAGTATGCATAGTAACAGGAAAGTTTATATCTGTTTGCACTACTCTTTTGTTTATTTTTCTATAGATATTATTACTTTTAATATCCAAGTTGTAAAATATATGCTCACTTAAAAATGTATCTAAATATCTATGATAGTGAAATGTTGGTAACATCTGTAAAGTATTATCATTGTTTTCAAGTTTTAAATCTTTGTAGTATTTGAAATATGCTCCATAATAATTTTTATCATCATTATAAAACATATTTATTCTAGATAATACTTGTGAACTTGTAACTGCTTCTATAGAATTGTTTGTTGAAAGATTTATATAATCAACATCATTCATATCGGTAATATCTACATAAAGTCCAGATTGTGCTTTTAACTTTAAATCAAACCATTGGTTTATAAAATCTGTATTTTTATACTTAAAATTAAAACCATAGTGTGAACTGTTAACCAAATCATTTATAGCATAGTATTCATCTTTTTCTTTAAAATAACCAGTGCTCAATTCACCACTAGATATAGCACTATCAATAAATCTATACTTTGCATATATACCAGAACCTCTATTTGTTCTTATTTGTGGACTTAGTTCTAAATCCCACCAATTTTGTTCAGCGATATAGATAGGCTGTTCATAATAAAACCCCTCATCATCTGAAAATCCAAGAGCAGGAAGTAATAATCCAGTTCGTCTAGTTTTATCTAATGAATACCCAAAATACGGTGTATATATGATAGGGATGTCATATATATACAATCTAGCATTATATATATCTATCCATTTTGTTTTGGTGTTGTAGATAGAGGAAGAAAAATCCATTGTCCAAAGGGGGTTGTTTGGATCACATCCACTAAGAGAACCAGCTTTTATATATAACTCATTACTTTTGGATTGAGCACTTGTTGAAGTTATCCAAACTTGCGACTTTTTATCAAGCAAGAAAAGTGGTTTAAAAGATTTGTCTTTATTTATAATATTTAATTTAGCATAATTACCTAAAACTTTATAACTGTTTTTATAATTGGCTCTAACATTATCAAATAACTCTAATTCTCCACTATCTCTATTGTATATAGCTTCTTTAGAGGTTAAAAAATAATCTTTATATATAACTGTAACTTCACCATGTGCTTTAACTATGTTGTTTTCAGACTCCATAGAACCTGCATATATCTCAACTTGTTCTTTGGCAAAAATCACTATACCAAATAGTATAAAAAAACTTAAAATTTTAAACATTTACAACCAATGTTCTAGCTGTTTTATCATGCCATGCTTGTTTAGCTGGATCGAACATACCCCACAAAAATCCCAGATAAAAAAGAGTCTCACTAATTATACGAAATATAGCACGATTTAGAGATGAAAGTACATTTGGATTGTGAAGAGTGGCTATCTCTATCACTCTTATTTTCATCATAATTTTACCTATAGAAGCACCATAGTGCATAGTAAAAAAAGCTTGATAAAATATTTTCATCGCCATATATTCTAAAACAAACATATTTGTTACATTTATCATCTCTTCTATATTTTTAGCTTGTGAAAAGTTATCCCATAAGGCAAATACAAGTATAAAAGACAAAAGCATCTCATCTATAAAAAAAGCCATAGACCTAGCTTTTATAGATGCTAAAGTTATACCCTCACGGTGTAAAATATTTTCAACTTCTTCACTCAAAAAACTATCCTTAAAGAGCTTGGTAAGCTATATCTGTTCTTATCTTTTTACCTGCAAAATGAACTTGACCACATCTCATATATGCTCTATCTCTTGCTTCTTTTATAGTATCACCTAATCCAACACATACTAAAACTCTTCCACCTGTTGCAAAAAGCTTATCATCCTCAAGAGAAACACCTGCATAAGAGATATGAGTGTATTTTTCTATATCTTCGTGGTGTGTTTCATCTTCGATAATCTCTGCTGGAGTTGATGAAGAGTATGGGTAGTTTTCACTTGCCATAACAACACCCACTGCATACTTATCAGCAAATTCTACTTTTATATCTTTTAGTTGGTTTGTAGATGCTTTATAAAACATATCTGACACACTTGAAGTCATAAGTGGCATAAGGATTTCACACTCTGGGTCTCCAAAACGAACATTAAACTCTAGTGTGATTGGCTCACCATTTACAACCATAATCCCTATAAAAAGTACACCCTCAAAAGGGGCATTTTCTTTTTTCATACCATCAAGAGTTGGACGGATAATTCTGTCTTTTACTTTTTGATAAAGTTCATCATCTACAAGTGGAGTTGGAGCATAAGCACCCATACCACCTGTATTTGGACCCTCATCGTTATCTAGTAGTCTTTTGTGGTCTTGTGCAGCTTGAAGTAAGATGTAGTCATCCCCATCACAAACCCCAAACATAGAAAGCTCATAACCATCTAAAAACTCTTCAACGATAACTTTTTTACCAGCATCACCAAAGCTTTTTCCACTTAGCATCTCACTTATCGCTTTTTTAGCTTCATCGTGACTTTGAGCGATAATCACACCCTTACCACCACAAAGACCATCAGCTTTTACAACGATAGGAGCTTCTAAAGTATTTGTAAATTTAAACAAATCCTCAATGCTATCACTCTCTATATAACGAGCAGTTGGGATGTTATACTTAGCTAAAAAGTTTTTCATATAAACTTTTGAACCCTCAAGCTTTGCAGCCTCTTTACTTGGTCCAAATATAGTAAGATTATTTGCCTTAAATATATCAACAACACCATCAACTAAAGGTGCTTCAGGACCTACGATAGTTAAGTCTATGCTATTTTCTTTTGCAAAAGTAGCTAAATCGTTGTAGTCTTTTATATCAAGATTTGTACCTAGTTTATGTGTAGCACCATTTCCAGGTTGAAAAAATAGCTCGTGATTTTCCTCTTCATTTGAGATTGCTCTTGCTATTGAATACTCACGACCACCAGAACCTAAAATTAAAATCTTCATATAAAACCCTCTATTATTAAAATCTCATATAATTTCAGCAAAGCTAAAATCATACTCAGTCACTAAAGCTTCACCTATCGGTGAGAGAAGTCATTTAGACTTCATAAAAAAATAAGATAGCCCAAAAAGCCGTCACGCTAATGGTTCGGTTCTAAAAGCCGAATTTGGGCGAAGAGAGGAAGTTATAACGGCGACAATTTCTCGGCAGAGTTAACATACCTCAAACGAAACCATCGACACACAAACCCCTACTTGTTCGCAATTTGAAAATGTAGAACCCTCAATTGTGCGATTACTCGAACTTTTCAGACTATAAGCGAGATTATACAAAAGAGTTACTTTAATTTAACCCAAATCAAACAAATTTTTTATTAAAACAAAGAGTCTTTTGATTCTCTTTCTTCCACCATAACCAACTCCCAGCCATAAAAAACAAGAGCCACTTTTTTAAGTAAGATGCCTTTGTTTGTGTAGTTAGTTACAAGTTCATCATCTTCATACTTATCTAGTTGTTTTTTTGCATCTTGGAGTTTTTCT
>JAMOQV010000155.1 GCA_027068615.1 Helicobacteraceae bacterium
TTGCAGTATTGTTCAGATAACTCAGCTATGATAGGTCGTGTAGCTGTTGAGATGTATGAAAAAGAGATGTTTTCATCTGTAGATGAGTTAGATATATCACCAAAAAGTAGTTTATAAATAGTTATGAAAAATAACAAAATTTTAATAGTTGATGATAGCAATCTTATAGTAACTGATGTTACGATAAACAAGTTTTAAGAATTTACAAAAAGTAACAAAAACAGTAAACTAAGAAATGCAAAAACTACAAGATATATACATAAATTTCATAATAAGTTCATTTGAAAAGATAGAGATGACAATATACTACTTCAAATAGATTTTCATAAGGATTGTTCAATATTGTAATGGTAAAATTTTCTGAATTATCATCTCTCCATTTTATATATTTTGATGCTTTACCCATAATAAGGACTTCAAGCTTATCATTTTTATCATAAGCTTCCAATACACCAATACAAATAAATAAAATGATTAATAATATCTTTTTTAACTATTTTAATGAACTAATAAAAAGAATAATAGCAGTAATCTCTTAAAAGCCGATATAACTAATTAAAAACTAACCTTAATTATAGTAAAATGTCTAAATTTTAATTTATTAGTTAGGGTCAAAATATGAAAATATCACTAAAAGCTATCCCCCATATATCAAACAAAATTGCAGTTGACCTAAATCGTAGTGGTGTTGTAACTATGACTAGAGGACTTGAAGCTATCTCTCAAGAAGCACAAAAAGTTCTTATGGAAAATGTTAAACAAGAGATGACTCTTGAAGAAAAAGTGGAAGAGATATGTCAAGAAAATGAAGAACAGATAGAGTTTAATCTTGTAGATGAAAGACAACTTTTCTTTATGATAAAAAAGAAACTAGCTCCAGAATTTGGAGTTATTTTAAACTATGAAGAGAGGTATTCTGATATTTCACATAAGATATTGGATGAGCTTTATGAAGAGGATTTAATCCACTTCGATGTAACTGAAAATCGTATAAAAAATATCATATATAACTCTATAACAGGTTTTATGGCTCAAACATCAGAGATAGATGATGCTGTTATGGATAAAATTCGTTCATACAAAAAAAGATATATCCCTGGTACTGATGAATTTGATATCTTATATGAAAAACTTTATAAAGAAGAGATGATAAAAAGAGGAATGGAGTAAAATGAAAACAGCATATATTTATCTTGAAAATGGAACTTTTTTAGAAGCGAAAAGTTTTGGTGCAGATGCTACAAGTGTTGGTGAGATAGTTTTTAATACATCAATAACAGGTTATCAAGAGATTATGTCAGACCCATCTTATGCTGGTCAATTTGTAACTTTTACAACACCAGAGATTGGAAATGTTGGTGTAAATGAACAAGATATGGAAAGTTCATCTGCACATGCAAAAGGGATGATAGTAAGAAAATATCAAACAAGATACTCAAACTTTAGAGCAGAAGACTCACTTGCAAACTTTTTAGTAAAACACGGTGTTATGGGGATTTGTGATATAGATACTAGATACTTAACAAAGATGCTAAGAAGTGAAGGTGCTATGATGATGGTGGCTTCAACTAAGATAAGCGATAAAGATGAACTTAAAAAAGTTTTAGAAAATTCTCCTCGCATCGAAGATGTAAACTACATAGAACAAGTTAGTACAAAAGAGAGTTACAAACATACACAATCAACTTACTCAAAAGTAGAGTTTAAGTATGATGAAGCTCCTAAAATACAAGCAAATATCGCTGTAATTGACTTTGGTGTAAAAAGAAATATACTAAATGAGATAGTAAATGCTGGTATAGGTGTAGAGGTTATCCCAAATGACTTTAAAGCTGAAGATTTGATAGATAGATATAACTCTAAAGATATAGATGGTGTATTTTTATCAAACGGACCTGGTGATCCACTTGTACTTAAAAAGGAACAAGAGCAGATTAAAAAGCTTATAGAAGCTAAAATACCTATGTTTGGTATCTGTTTAGGGCATCAACTTCTTTCTATATCTCATGGTTACGATACATTTAAACTAAAATTTGGTCATCATGGTGGAAATCATCCTGTGAAGAATGAAAAAACAGGTTTAGTTGAGATTACAGCACAAAATCACAACTATAATGTACCTGAAAATATAACTGAGATAGCAGAGGTGACACATATAAATCTTTTTGATAATACTATAGAGGGTTTAAAGTACAACGATAGCCCTATATTCTCAGTTCAACACCACCCAGAAGCTAGTCCTGGACCAAAAGAAAGTACATATATATTTAATGAGTTTTTATCTTTAATAAAAAGATAAAACTCACCCACCTTTTCCCTTCTCATAACAAGTATTTATTAATTTAATGTTAATAAAATAAACAACTTTAAAATATTTATCAAGTTTTGATTACAATTAAGAAATATCAAACGAATTTATAGATATTATGGCGATGTTAATTAGTATAATTTGATTAGTCTAGATTAATTATACGAATTGCTTTGAATCTTAAGGAGGCTATATATGGAGAATCGTCCATTAGAGTACGACTATACGGTTGCAAAGATGTTCATGGTTACAACAATCGTTTTAGGAATTGTTGGAATGAGTATCGGTGTTTTTATTGCATTTGAACTTGCTTTTCCAGGATTAAATACAATCCTTGGTAGTGGTCTTGCAGAATACACTAACTTTAGTCGTCTTCGTCCATTGCACACTGATGCAGTTGCATTTGGTTTTACGGTAAGTGGTATTTTTGCTACTTGGTTTTATGTTGGTCAAAGGGTACTAAAAGTATCTATGGCTGAATCTAAATTTTTAATGTTTATTGGTAAATTACAATTTTGGTTATATATAATCGGTGTTGCAGCAGCAGTTGTTTCACTTTTTATGGGTTATACATCATCAAAAGAGTATGCTGAATTTGAATGGCCTGTTGATATCGCTATCGTTGTGGTATGGGTATTATGGGGTGTTTCTATTTTTGGTCTTATCGGTATTCGTCGTGAGAAGTCATTATATATCTCAATTTGGTACTATATTGCTACATTCTTAGGTGTGGCTATGCTTTATCTTTTCAATAACATGGAAGTTCCAACTATGCTTGCAACTTCAGCAGCTGGTGAAAGTGGTATTGGTAGTTGGTTCCACTCTGTTTCTATGTATGCTGGTACAAATGATGCACTAGTACAATGGTGGTATGGACACAATGCTGTTGCATTTGTATTTACTGTGCCTATTATTGCTATGATTTACTACTTTTTACCAAAAGAATCAGGTCAAGCCATTTATTCTTATAAACTGTCTTTACTTTCTTTCTGGGGTCTAATGTTCGTATATCTATGGGCTGGTGGTCACCACTTACTTTTCTCAACTGTTCCTGACTGGATGCAAACTATGGGTTCTATCTTCTCGGTAGTTCTTATTTTACCATCATGGGGTTCAGCTATCAATATGCTTCTTACAATGAAGGGTGAATGGCAACAAGTTGCTGCATCTCCACTTATCAAGTTTATGGTTTTAGCTTCAACTTTCTATATGTTCTCAACACTAGAAGGTCCTATTCAAGCTATCAAATCTGTAAATGCGATTGCTCACTTTACTGACTGGATTGTTGGTCACGTACATGATGGTACTCTTGGTTGGGTTGGATTTATGATTATTGCAGCTCTTTATCATATGGCTCCTCGTGTATTCAAAAGAGAGATTTATTCTAAAAAACTTATGGCTACACAATTCTGGGTACAAACACTAGGTATCGTTTTATACTTTACTTCTATGTGGATTGCTGGTATTACTCAAGGTATGATGTGGCGTGCTCACGATGAATTTGGTAACTTAGCTTACTCTTTCATAGATACTGTTGATGTTTTACACCCATACTATGCACTTCGTGGTACTGGTGGATTATTCTACCTAATTGGTTTCTTTATGTTTGCTTATAACATTTATAAAACTATGTCTGCTCGTCCTGTTGAGGAACATGAGCTTCAAAATGCTTCGCCTATGGGCGCTTAAGAAAGGGAGGATTATATTATGTTTCATTGGTTAGAAAAAAATCCATTCTTATTCTCTGTGGGTGTATTCGTTGTTATTGCATTTGCTGGTTTAATTGAAATTATTCCAAACTTTGCAGAGGCTTCTCGTCCTGTAATAGGTACTAAACCTTACTCAACTTTAGAGATAGCTGGTCGTCAAGTTTATATTAAAAATAGTTGTAATGCTTGTCATTCACAACTTATCCGTCCATTTAAAGCTGAGACTGATAGATATGGTCACTACTCTTTAAGTGGTGAGTATGCTTATGATAGACCATTCTTATGGGGTTCTAAAAGAACTGGTCCAGATTTAATGCGTGTAGGTAATTATCGTACAACTGAGTGGCATGAAAATCACATGAAATCACCACAATCTATTGTACCAACATCTATTATGCCTGCATATCCTTGGATGTTTACAAACAAAGCTGATATTGATACTGCATTTGCAGAGCAATTAACAGTTTCTCAGTTCTTTGGTGTACCATACAACAAACCAGTTCCTATGAAAGATGGAACTACTAAAGTTGTTAAAATGGGAAAAAGTATTGCAGAAGCTCGTGCTTTAGCTTTAGAAGAAGCTAAAAAAGTTGCAGCAGATATGAAAGACCAAGATGTAAAAGATGCAGTTGCAAAAGGGGAAATTCCTGAAATTGTAGCTTTAATTGCATACTTAAACAGTCTTAAATAAGTAAAGGTTTATAGTGAATATTGCTGAAATACAAGCTTATGGTTATTTTGCGATTACTGTTTTTATGACGGTAGCTTTATATGCTTATATATACCATTTATATAAAAATAGAAAAGATGCAGATGGTCATGATTATGAAGAGTATAGCAATCTTGTACTAAACGATGATATAGGTGATACTATGGTAAAACCTATATCTGATAAAAAAGAAAAATAGGAGAAAGATATATGAACAAGCTTTATCTTTGGGGAATTATCATTACTGCTGCTATGCTTGGTGCTACTTATGTAACAGTAGGTTACCAAAAGGGTGGTTTAAATGGTGATATTGTCAATATGCTTGCTATTGCAGGGGCTGTTGCACTTGTAATCATTACAGTTTTTGTTGTAATCAAGTATGTTCGTCAAATGCAAACTGATACTGCAACTGGTGAGTTAGCAGATGAGTCATGGGACAACATTGGTGAATATAAAAACCCTGTACCATTTGGTTGGGCTATTATATTTATAGGAACTATGATTTGGGGTATGTGGTATTTCTTGGTAGGTTATCCAGTAAATGCTTATTCTCAAATTGGAGAGTATAATGAGGATTCTGCTGCTCACGATGCTAAGTTTGAAAAAGAGTATGCAGATGTAAAAGGTAGCAGACTTGTTGCTATGGGTGAGTCTGTTTATCTTGTAGAGTGTGTTGCTTGTCATGGTTTAAATGCTGATGGTAACAACGAAATAGATGCGGCTGACTTAAATAAAAGAATTTCTGCTAAAAGTGTAAAATATGTTATCAAGCACGGTTCAAATAACAAGCTTTTAGGTACAGAGATGGCGATGCCTGATCGTAATGGTCTTTTCAATGCTAATACAAATGCATTAATCACTGATGCAGAGATTGATACTGTTGCTAAATATGTTGCTAATGGTATGACTGGTAAAGGTGCTGATATATTTGCTGGTACTTGTGCTTCTTGTCATGGTGCAGATGGTAAAGGTATGCCTTATGTAGCTCCAAACATTAAAGACTGGTCTAAAGACTTAGTTGTTAATGTTCTTGATAACGGTAAATCTGGTGCAATCGGTACAATGCCTGTTATGGATAGACTTAATAAAAAACAAAAAGAAGCTATTGCAGCATATGTAATGAGCTTAAAAGAAGGAGAGTAACATGAACGAAGGTAGAAACGTTTGGGCTCTTAACGGTCTAACTGGTGGTTTAATAGCTACTGGTTTACTTTTATCAATATTAGCATTTTTAAGTGCAAGTGCTATGAGTGTGCAGCATGCAAATGCAGAGAATTATTATAAACTTGTAAATGAAAAATCTATCAAAATGTTTAGTACAGATAATGCTAAACATTTTGTAGATGCTAAGTAAGGAGTGTAGAGATGGATAAAATTATCGCTTGGGGTCTAGTTATTATGGCTGCTTATACACTTTTCGCTGTTGTAACACCAAATCATTTATTTGTTGGTTAGGAACTTTTTTGAAGTTTTTAACTAGAGGGCTTTTTGCCCTCGTACTTACAATCTTTTTTCAGACTCAACTTTTTGCAAAATATTTATATAAGGATGAAGTGATTTTTAATCCTAAGTTTACAGAGGAAGTAGAGTCTTTAGGAACAGAGCTTTTTAATAAAACAGGTATATCTTTAAGACTTGTAATGTTAAAAGAGTTACCTAGAGATATGACTATGTATGCTTATGAAGAAAGTATTTTGAAACAATTTAAAGAGCCTACTGTTCTTTTAACATTTTCTGAAATGAATTCTCAGATAGATATAGAAGTTAATGATACGACCTTATATAAATATTTTGATAAAAAACAAGTTCTTAGTCCTGTAACATCTTATGTTCAGGCATTTATGATGGCTGTTGTTTATGCAAAAAGTATAGATGATTTTAAAGAAATTATGAGTAATACAGGTGGGACTATACTACCTTTACTTGGTGGAAAAGCGAAAAAAAATATGGTTACTGGTAAGTACTCAGCAGCTATGTTTAATGGTTATTTAGATATTGCACAACAGATAGCAAAAGCAAAAAATGTTGAGTTAGAACATGGTTTTGGTAGTGATTCTAATCAAGAAACTTTATTTTATGTTAGAGTGTTTTTCTACAGTTTTATTTTGTATGCTATAGTTATGTATGTAAGAAGAACTTTATATAAAAGAAGGCATAAAAATGGATAAAAAAAGTAGTGGTAGAATTTGGCCTTATGTTATAGGTGGAGCTATTACACTTGTATTTGGATTTTGTGTTGCGACTATTATTGTAACAAGCAAAGCTGATGTTCAAAAGAGTAATGCTTATATGACATACTATCAAGATGCAGATGCTAAAGCAAATGATTTTATTATGGCTAAGATAAAATTTGATAAAAAATATAATTTGTCATATATAAACAATGGTATAAATCAAGATTCGACAACTTTAAGTTACAAGATAACAGATAAAAAAGGTAATCCTGTTAAAGATGCTAAACTACTTGTTTCTATAAGCAGACCAGATACACATGAGTTTGATAAAAAACTAGATAAGTTTACTCAAAAAGATGGTATATACACTTTTAGTGGTATTAAGCTGGAAAAACCTGGTAAATGGGATATTATGCTTAAAGTAACTATTGGTAATGATTATAGATTTTTAAATATCAAAGCTGATACTAGAAATAAAAAATATACTCAGTTTTAATGGATAATAAAACAATAGTTCTCCCTTCTGCTCGTGCAATTCGGCACGAGCAACTCTCAATAGAATCAAAAACACTTTTTTTACCAAAATATATAACTATGAGTGAGTTTATCTCAAAACTTTGTATAGTTAAAGATTATAAAACTATAGATGAAGACAGTAGAGTTTTACTACTTTTAGAAGCTAGTGATTTTAAAGCATTTTCAAACTTACAGATAGAGAGAAACTTTTTTACATTTACTAAAAATTCATCATATATATTTAAATTTTTTGAAGAGTTAAGTGCTGAAAAGTACGATATCTCTAATCTTGAAGATGCCGATATATATGCTGAGTTTGAAGAGCATATAAAGATATTAAAAGAGCTTTATTTAAGGTATAAAAAACTTTGTGATGATAGAAAATTATTAGATAAGATTTTTTTACCAAAACTTTATAGTTTTAATGAGCTTTATGCATCTTCACATAAAGAGATAGAGTTACATATTAATGGTCATCTTACAAACTTTGAGTTTGAACTTTTACAAAAATGTAGTGAATTTACAGTAGTAAATATTATATTTACAACCTCTATATTTAATGCGAAGATGCAAGATAAGTTTTTAAAACTTTATGATTTAAAATTAGAAGATAACTACAGATATAAAATATCTATAAATGAAAAATCAATATTAGACAAACAAAAAGTTATACAAAATAAAAATATAACTTGCAACTCATTTAGTGAAGAGTTATTGCAAATAGCTTTTATAAAAAAGAAGATTTATGAGTTTATAAAAAAAGGCTACAAAGCAGAAAATATAGCTGTAGTTTTACCAAATGAAAGTACGGCTAAAGTGCTGAAACTTTTTGATGAAAAAAGAAACTTTAACTTTGCTATGGGTAAAGCATATAGAGATACAAAAATCTATGAAAAATTAAGTGCTACTATAAAGTATATAGAACAAATCTCAAAAGAGAATGAGGCTAGATTAGCAAGAGTTGAAGATGATATCTATGTAGAACTTTTAAGCATATATTATAAAGATATAAAAGAGGTAGATATTATTAGTTTTTTAAAAGCTTATAAAGAGAGATTTTCTTCTAAGGTTGAGATAAAAATCTTTGATGAAGAGATATATAGTTTTGAAAAGATTTTACCAAATTTAAAAGATATGAGTGTAAAATCAGCTTTAAGTCTGTTTTTGCAAAGGTTGGGAAATAGAAGTGTAGATGATATTCTTGGTGGTAAGATAACTGTTATGGGTGTACTTGAGACTAGAGCAGTTGAGTTTGAGGGTGTTGTTATAGTTGATTTTAATGATAATAATGTACCAAAAAGAAGCGATAAAGATATGTTTTTAAATACAGCTATTAGAGAGATGGCATCCCTGCCAACTATGAGCGATAGGGAAAATCTTCAAAAACACTACTATAATCAGCTTATAAACTCATCAAAAGAGGTAGCCATATCATTTGTTAAGTCTAGTGATAGTAATGCTTCTAGATTCTTAAAACAGCTAAATATAAAAGATACTCAAATAGATAATGAACAAGATTATACCTCTATTCTCTTTTCTTCTAAAAAAGTTAATTTTTTAGAAGAAAAAGAGATAGTATTGCCATATAGTTTTAAAGGTATTGAGTTATCAGCAACAAGGGTTAAAACTTTTTTAACTTGTAAAAGAAAGTATTTTTATAGCTATATACAAAAGCTTTCATCACATAGTATCCCAAAAGATATACCTCAAGAGTATGAGATAGGGCAGGTTGTTCACGAAGCATTAAAAAATTTATATATAAAAACAGCTTCATATACAGATATTAAAAAGTTAAAATCTGATTTGGATTATGAACTTAGTCAAAAGACACTAGATAATGAGTTAGATAAGTATCTAATAGCATTACAGAAAAAAAGACTAGAACCTTTTGCAAAAAATGAGATACAAAGATTTAATGATGGATGGGAAGTTTTTAGTTGTGAGCAAAATTATAAATGTCAGTTTGCAGGTACAACATTGATAGGTCAGATAGATAGGATAGATAAAAAACAAAACGATATATTTGTACTTGATTATAAAACAGGTTCATACCCACTTTACAATAAAAACAACTACCAAGATGCAACAGATTTTCAACTAGAATTTTACTACCTTTTAGCTTCTGAGTTAGGTAATGTGGAGGGTGTTGCGTATTATGATTTAAAAGATATTAAAATTGTTCCAGAGGCTTTTTTAGAACAAAAGATAGAGATTTTAAAATCAAATATCAAAGATATGTTGATGTTAGAGGAGATAGAGTTCTCAAAATGTGAAGATACTAAAAACTGTTTGTTTTGTGAATATAGTGTTATTTGTCAGAGGGATTAAAAAAATCACTGTAAAACCAGCTATTTTTATCTTTTTTTATTTGATACTCTTCACTTATGGCTAATTTGATAGCTGTAAGTTCTTCAAACTCTTTCATAAGCAGAGATAGTTCATCGTCCATACCAAATATATCTATATATGAGTATATCATATTTTCAGCCTCTTTAAATGTTTCTTTTTTATCCATTAAAGATTTTATTTTTACTCTAAAGCTTACTTTTAAAAGGGTTGATGTTTTATGTTTTCTAGTGCTTATTTTTATAAAATCTCCAAGTTCTTTTTGTACACTTTTTATATCTCCATTAAGAGCTAATTTATCACATTTATATATGATTTTTTGATAATGTTTATTTAGAAGTTTTGCTATCTCTAAGCTATTTAAAACTATATTTTTATCTAGTAGTTCAAAACATCTTTTAAAGTCATTTTGTTCATAAGCTTTATGAAAATTGAATGTATCTGTATTTAGTTTTGCTTTTTGTTTATTGATCTTTTGATATTTTTCAAATTCATCATTATTTTTTAAAAGAATTTTTATCGTTGGTCTTTTTGATGCAACTGTTATATACTCTTTTAATATTTCGTAAGCTATATCTTTTTTATCTATACTCATATTGTGTTGAGCTGCTAGAAGTAATGTTTTATATCTTTCTTCTAGCTTTTTATACTCTATAGTAGCTTTTAGTGGTGGAAATTTATCTATAAGAGCATAACATATAGGATATTTTTTTTCTTTATATAGATATTTAAGATGTTCATATTCTTTAAAGGCATCTTCTAGTTCTTGTAATTCTTGGTTTTTTTGAGAGATATTTCTATATATAGATTTTACTTGTATAAGTGGTATTTTATCGTTATTTATAAGTCCTAAAGTTGCATTTTTATAGGCAATTTTATATTTCTCTTCTAAAAATTCATATTCTAAAGAGTTTTTCAGTATAGGATTTGATTCTAAAAGTTTATATGCTTTTTCTATATTTTCAGATTCTATGTATTTCATCAGTTTGTTTATATTATAAATATTTATATTCATAATATTATTATTATCGAATGCTATATAAAGTAATCCATTGCCATTTATAGCTATATCAATAATTTTATTTTTAAATGATAAGTATTTTAGGATTTTTATTTTTTTAATTTTTGTATCTATAAGAGTTAGATAATATCCATTTGTATTTAAAATAACAAAGTCTTTGTTTGGTGTTGTTATGATGGTTGATATTGTATCAAATGGTGTTGTTAGTTTTTTTGTAATCTTATGTGTTTGAAGTGATATAAAGGATATATAACCTCTTATATCACCAATAACAGCATTTTCTTCATCTATAAAACATATACTTGTTATTTGTACTTTTGAGCTTATAGTTAATTCATAGCTATTGTAAGTATAGATATTTACAACACTAACCCTACCATATTTATCTGCTATAATTAAGTTAGTGTTATTTGATATTAGTATATCAACATAGTTATATTTACTTTTTGGAAATTGATATATTTTTGATAATAATATATCTTTTTTCATTTTATACTGATATATATTACTATCTATAGTACCAACAAAAATATAACTATCTGAAGCATCAAAACATATAGTAGTTATCTTTTCGTATATCTCTATTGTATTGATAATTGTATTTGTTTCTATAGATAGTATAATTATTTTTTTATCATTTGCATAAGCTATAAATTTGGAATCAGAAGTTATAGATATTGGGGTGAGTGTAGCTGTTATAGTTTCAGTTTGAATATTTTTTAAGATTTTTGATTCTGGTGAAGAAAATATTTTTATACCATCTACCTCAGTGATATAGTAGAAAAGGTTGTTTTTTAATGATTTTAATTTTAATATTTTTGATTTTGTATTAAAAGAGTGAGTTAAGTTTTTCATAAATATATAACTTAGGTAATATTACCTAAGTTATCGCTATTTAGTATGACTAATTAGCAAGATGGAACATTTCCACTATCACTTGCAAAATTATAAAAGAAATCAAAATAATGTTGCATATATTTTTCTTTAAGAGCTTTATCTTTTACATTAGGACAAATAGTTTTAATCTCTTTTGCAAGATCTCCTTTAAGGTCTTCCCATTCTGATTGAGTATGTTTTGCAGACATAACAGCACCAGTGATACCACAAGCTTTTTTTAATTTTTTAGCATATAGTTTTTGACCTTTTGCTGAATCTGCACTAGCAGTTGTAGCACCTACACCTAAAAGTAGTGTTGTAACTAATGCAATTTTTGCAATTTTTTTCATTTTTTCTCCTCAAATATTTTACTAATTTTAACTAAAAAAAAATAAAAACTATATTTATTATAAAATAAATTTATTTTTTTTAAGCAGATGTAACCTATCAGAACTATTAACCTAAGATTTTATTGTCAAACCCTTAAAACAAACCTATCATCTGACCTTTTTCACATATTTTCTTTTATGGCACAATTATAAAAGAAAATTGTGAATTAATTTAAAACTATTTCAAATAAAATAATTTAGGTTTAGTTCCTAGATTTGGTTTCAATTGAAAATATTCCCGTTTTTTAAGTGTTTGAGAAATTTCACTTTTAGCATCATCTAAATCACCAAAAATTCTAACCTTTGCTGGACAAGTTATCTGACAAGCTGTTGTAGTTTCACCTCTTACTAGTCTTGTATCTGCACAAAATATACATTTATCAGTTATATGATTTGTTTTATCTATATATCTAGCACCATAAGGACAAGCATTCATACAAGTAAGGGTTAAATCACATTTTTCTTTATGAAGTCTAACGATGCCATTTTCATCTGTATATATCGCTTCATTTGGACAGGCTTTTATACATGGTGCATCTTGGCACTCTTGACATTGTTGTTGTATAA
Source organism: Helicobacteraceae bacterium (assembly GCA_027068615.1). Classification (GTDB taxonomy): domain Bacteria; phylum Campylobacterota; class Campylobacteria; order Campylobacterales; family Sulfurimonadaceae; genus Sulfurimonas. The sequence continues at coordinate 12,616 of JAMOQV010000155.1, forward strand.
ATGTAACTTGAGATAAGTTAAAAAAGTCTTTTTCTGCATCAAAATCTTCATCTATCCAAAGTCTATGATTCTCAGCACCCAAATCTATGCCATTTTCCTCTTTACATGCTACTTCACAAGCATGACAGTTTATACATAGTTTATAGTCAAATGCCATCGCATAATTTGCCATTACAATTTCCTTATACTTATATCAGTATGATGCATGGTAGCACAACCATAGATTTTCTCAAAACTATCTTCTATGATAAGATTATCACTTGCACCTTTTCCATAAGAGTTATGTAGTAGTTCGTTTGCAACACCATACCCATGAGCAAACCATACTACTTGAGGGTGAATTTTATTTGTTACAAAAACTTGTAAAGTTACAGACTCAATGCTACTTTGAACCTCTACCCAATCATCATCTTTTATATCTAGTTTTTTTGCTACGACATTGTTTAGCCAAAGTTTGTTAGTTGGATTAAACTCTTTTAACATTATGTTGTTTGTTGTAGCTGTTTGGGTAGTTGTTACATACCTACCTGTTATAAGTCTAAAATGTTCTTTTTTAACTTTAAAGTCATATTCATCTCTCCAGCTAGGCATCGCATCAAAACCATACTTTGCAAGTTTAGACAAGTAACACTTAACTTTAAAATCTCTTTTGACAGTATAATACTTTTTATCCTCAGGATAGTAAATATATGAGTTGTTAAAAATCTCTTTATGTTCATCTATGTATGGGTACCAAACACCTTTTTGTTTTAAACTATCATAAACTTTTTTTCCAAAGGCTTTAGTTATAAGATTTTTATTTCTTGTTTGGATGTTATTTTTATAAAGTTCTGTTAAATCGTATCCACCCTCCTTATAAGCTTCTTCTTTTGAGCTATCTTCTACACTATCTTGTAACTCTTCATCATATTTTAGGCTTATCTCATAAAGTGGTTTGGAGAGTTTTTTACCTAATCCTTTTAGTATATCTTGCATCGATTTACTCTCATAAAGAGGTTTTATCACTTGATTTCTAAGTGCTAGAGATGGCTCAAGTCGGTTAAAACTAACTACCATATCTTCTCTTTCTAAGTAGGTACACTCTGGTAAAACTACATCTGCCATCATTGCTGTATCGCTAGGCATTGTATCAAGTACAACTACCAAGTCCATCATCTCAAGCATCTTTTTTGTTTTTGCAATGTTTGGCATATTTTGCATCAAGTTATGTTTTCTTATAAACATCGCTTTTACAGGGTATGGTGAAGTTTTTGTTATAACTTTATCTCGAAAATTTAACCAACTTCCACCTTTGCTTGAACCATAAACGATGCCATCCAAATCAAACCTTCCACCTGCATTGTTATAAAATGGTGTATTGACCTCTTCTTGTGGTAGTTTTATAGGCTTACCAAAGATGATGCCACCTTTACGATTGATGCTTCCAGCTAGTGCATTTAGCAGAACCATAGCTCTACGAAATTGAAAATCATTTTTTGCCCAAACACTTCTACGACCTAAGTAAAAAAGTGGATTTTTAGCATTAAAAAAGTCATAAGTTAATTTTTCTATCTCTTTTGCAGGTACATTTGTTTTACTTTCTGCCCAGCTTGAAGTGTAGCTATTTGTAAGTATATGTTTTTTTAGTTTATCAAAATCTTCAAAATACTTTTGGACAAACTCTTTGTTATAAAGTTCATTTTTAATAGCTATATAAATCATTGATAAACAAAGTGCTAAGTCAGTTCCAGGATTTATGGGTAAAAATCTATCTGCTTTTAGTGCCGTAACTGTTGCACGAGGGTCAAGTACGACTAATTCTCTTTTTTGATTCATCAAATCAACACTATCAGGGGTTATAAGTGATTCAAATCTATTTGCCCCACAGATAATTACAAAATCACTTCCAGCGACATCCATCTCACCGACATCACCCATGGTTAGTAGTGTAGCTCCAAGTTTTGTATTTAAACAGATGCTTCCCTCATCTAAAAAATTGGTACTTCCTATTTTTGAGCCGAAAAACTTTATGTATTCATCTTTGTTAAAGCCCTCACCATTACAGTAAGCTATGGTTGAACGGTTATCTTTTTGTTCATCTAAAATCTTGACAAGGGAGTTTTTTATGTATTCATAAGCTTCATCCCAAGTTACTTTTTTGTATCTTCCATCACCCCTTTTACCTATGCGAATAAGTGGGTATTTTAGTCTATCTTTGTCATAAAGTGCATCTATACCAGCATTGCCTTTTGGACAAAGCATATTTTTACTTTTTGGAAAGTATGGGTTTGGGTCTAGTTTTGTAACTGTACCATCTTCTACTCTTGCATATCCTGCACATTTATTTCTACACATATTGCAAAGATAGGGGATATTTATAGCATCTTTTGTAGATGTTTTTGTAGTAGATGAAAAACTTGTAGTAGCATAAACACAAAGTGCAACACTACCTTGAAGAAATTTTCTTCTTGAGGTTTCTATGATTTGCATTTTATAAATCTACTATCTGATCTTTTTTCTTCTATCTCTTCTTTTGTTGATTGCATCCAACCTGATTTTGTTGATATATCTATTTTATCAAAATTCTCTATGTATGGTTTTATATCTAAAAGTGGTGTACCATCTAATATATCTACACCTTTTATGGTTACAATATTTTCTTTTACACTTACTAATTCTACTACACTTAAACCTATATTATTTGGATGCATTGGTGTTCTTGTGGAAAATACACCTCTTGAAGTGTTTGTTTTATCGTTAAAAGGGATAACTTCTAATTCATATTTATCAACTTTATGAAAATAATATATTAGATAAACATGACTAAAACCATCTAAATCTTTTAGTCCTTTTTGATATTTTTTATCAAACTCTATCGTTGCATAAATATCTTTTGCACCCTTTGGTTGAATAGGCATATTTTCAAGTGAACAAAATGGTGATTTGATTGTGGCTAATGGTTTAATAGGAAGCACATTATCTCCTTGTTTTTGGAAATAATATCAAAAATAGACTTAAATATTTAAAATCCCCATAAAGGAGATTTTAAATAATCTTAATGATGTTCCTCATCAAGATTGAAAACTTTTGTACCTACATAATACATAGCTATACAAAGACCTAAACCACCTAGAGATATAAACATCTCAGTAGTTGATGGGAAGTAGTGAATCCATTCAGGAGCTAGTTGATACTCTGTAGTTTTTAGCATCTGAAGAGGTTTTAGTTGTGTATCGTGAACAAGATTATATCTCATAAAGAAAACACCAACCATACCACTTAAAGATACCCAAAACATAAGTACAGGTTTTTTACCCATTGTTGTAAGGATTACAACTAAGGGGATAGCCATAGCAAGTATAACTTCTGCCCAAAATGTCCAACTATGGAAGATGTGTTCAGCAACTTCTGCACGATTTGGCATACCACCATATATATCTGTTAACATTTTCCAAGTTACAAAAAAGATTAAGATTGAGATAAGTAAACCTTGAATTTTAGCTAATCCCTCTAACATTTTTTTCGTTTGTGCATTAAAATCTAGTTTATATCTAAATCCCATAACGATAAAAGATAAAAATATACCAGTTATAAATGCAGTTAAAATGAAGTATGTTGGATAAAACACACCATTTGAAATTGGTCTAGCATTTAAGAAACCAAAAACTGAACCTAAGTTTGAGTGAGCTGCAAGACCTACTAAAAGACCTGAAAGACCAAAGATTTTAGCTTTTTTCATATCGTTATTTAGTAAGAAATAAAACTCAATAATCATAAATGTTAAGTAAACTCCATAAAGAGTACCCATCCACCAAATAGCAGAAGTTAAACCTGGACTTAAAACATTATAAATAAGCATAGTTACAGGATGCCCAATCTCAAAAGCGATAACAGCAAAACCAGCTAAGATAGTTACAATTGAACCAAATATAGCTCTTTTAGAAATCATCATATAGTCTTTAAAACCAAAAACATCACCTAAAGAACCAACGATACAAAATCCTGTTGAACTAACAACAAAGAATATATATACAGCGATTAATAATCCCCAAGGGTGTTCTCTTGTTACATTATAAGCATGATGACCATGTATAAGGTATGTAGCAATACCAACAACAAACATAGCTAAAAATGAAAGAGTTAAAACAGCAATTAACATATTTGCTGGTGTTTTTTCAAAATTCAACAATGACTTGATAGAAAAATCTTCCTTTATAGGAATATTTAATGGACCTATTTTCATTTTATACCCCTTATGTTAGATAGAATAATTTTGGTTTAGTACCAAGATTAGCTTTTAAAGAGAAATGCTCTCTTGTTCTAAGTACTTCACTAATTTCACTGTTTGGATCATCAAGATCACCAAAGATACGAACTTTTGTTGGACAAGTATTTTGACAAGCAGTTGTAGTCTCACCACGAGCAAGTCTTGTATCTGCACAAAAAGTACACTTATCTACAGTTACTGTTCTATCATCAACATATCTTGCATCATAAGGACAAGCATTCATACAATAACTACATAAGATACATTTTTCAGGATCAACTCTAACAATCCCGTCTTCTGTATAGTAAGTAGCATGAGTAGGACATACTTCTTCACAAGGAGCTTCATCACAGTGTTGACATTGTGATGGATAAAAAGCATTTGAAGTAATATCAAGTAAAGGGTATTGACCCTCTATCTCACCATTACCAACCCAAATACGGTGCTTGTCAGCACCCATAAGAATTCCGTTTTCTTCTTTACATGCTACTTCACATGCTTTACAATTGATACAACTTTTGTAATCAAGTGCCATTCCATATCTAGCCATAAATTACACCTTTCTTATTTCAACATTAGTTTCATGCATAGCTGCTGCACCATAAACAGGTTCAATGTTATCTTCAATAACTTTATTGTCATTACCACCATTTTTATATGCCCAAGTTAACTCTTCACTCTCTTCACCAAAACCATGGATAAAGAAAACTTGATCTGGAGCAATTTTTTCTGTTGGATATGCTTTTAATTGTGTTTTACCAACACTAGAACTTACTTCAACAGTATCTGCAAATTTGATACCTTTTTTATCTGCAACTCTTTTATTAATCCAAATAAAATTCTCAGGCATAAGGTCACGAAGCATTGCATTATTAGAAGTTCCACTTTGAGTAAATTGTGCATGACGACCAGTTAATAGTCTAAATTTACCACTAGGTACACTAAATGCATATTCATCTCTCCATACTGGCATAGGGTCAATCCCCTTAGAAGCAAAAGAAGCTAAATTACACTCAACTTTTCCAGATGGAGTTTTAGGTTTACCACCTCTAGTAGAGTAATACTTTTTCTTTTCAGGATAGTATTGGAATTTATTTATAGCAAGTTGTTTGTAATATTCATCTTGTTTAGGATAGAAAATACCGTGATGATGAAGTTGTTCAGCAGCACCTTCATATTTAGCAACTGCATGGTGATTAAGCTCTTCTTGAGTATGTCTAAAAGGTAGAGTTAAATCAAATTCAGCATAAGTTTCTTCTTCTCCATCTTCTTCGATAGCATCTTGAATCTCTTCATCGTATTTTTTAGAAATTTCAAATAAAGGTTTAGAAATCTTAGTTGTTAAACCTTTCATTATCTCCATAACAGGCTTAGTTTCAAACATAGGGTCAATTACTTTATTTCTAACAGCGATTGACGGCTCAACACCACCAAATGTTTTAACTGGGTCAGTTCTTTCTAAGTATGTACACTCTGGAAGTACAACATCTGCATACATTACGGTATCACTAGGCATTGTATCGATTGTTACAACTAACTCCATTTTCTTTAACATCTCAGCAGTTTTAGCACTATTTGGCATATTCATCATTGGATTGTGCTTATAACAGAACATTCCTCTAACTTTATATGGCATTTTACCCTCTAAGAAACGGTTTCTCCAAGCTATCCAAGAACCACCACCAGATATAACAGCACAATCATCGTAACCTTTACCATCTGTACTTTTTACAACAGCTCTAGCTTGAGCTTTTTCATATAATGGTTGTAATCCCTCATGTGGTTGAAGTGCTAATTTAGAACCAAAAATCAATCCACCCTCAGTATCTATACCACCGTGAAGTGCTTGAAAAATTGCCATTGCACGACGAAGTTGAAAATCATTTTTAGCAAAAGTAGATCTTCTACCTGGATAGTAAACTGCTTTTGGAGCAGCAGCAGCAAATTCTCTAGCGATAGTATAAATATCTTCAGCTTTGATACCAGTGATAGGTTCTGCCCATTCAGGAGTGTATTTGTTATCTAATACACTTTTTTTATACTCTTCATAACCATTAAAATATTTTTTAATATAATCATTATCTTGTAAATTTTCATTTAAAGTTACATAAGTTAAAGCAAGAACAAATGCTAAGTCAGTACCAGGCTTGATAGCTAACCATTTATCTGATTTTGCTGCTGTATTTGTAAAACGAGGGTCAACACAGATAAGTTTTGCACCACGACGCTTAGTTCTTTTGAAGATGTCCATAGTGTCAGGAGTAACAATAGCTTCAGCACGGTTTGCACCAGCCATAATTACATATTCAGCATTATCTAAATCTGCTTGTGGATAAGAACCTAAAGTTACACCATATCCAGATGTAACAGTTTGAAGACAAATAGAAGCATGATTTAACCAGTTAGCAGAACCAAATGCTTGATAAAATTGCTTAAATGTATGTTCAGCCATACCCTCACCAGCGCAAAAAAGCATAGTAGAACGGTTATCTTGTTCTTCATCCATAATTTTTGAAAGACCTGGAAATTTATCTGTACCATTTAAGATAGCTTCATAAGCTTCATCCCAAGTTACTCTTTTAAATTTACCCTCACCTTTTTCTCCTATTCTAATCATAGGATACTTAAGTCTATCTGGGTCATAAAGTGCTTGAATCCCTGCATTCCCTCTAGCACATAACATATTTTTAGATTTTGGAAACAATGGGTTTGGATTTAGTTTTGTAACTACTCCATTTTCAACTCTTGCTAATGCTGCACATTTATTTACACACATCTCACATAAAGTTGCTACATCATGACTCTTTCCTGTTCCAGTTTTAGTATTATGAAATGAAACAACACCTGGTTTTGCACCACCACCATGCTCATTCGATAAAAGACTTGTAGCTGCAGTTGCACCAACTACACTCATAGCTACTGTCCCTTGAAGAAATTTTCTTCTTGAAATCTCTACTTCCATAAGCGATACCTCCTAAATTAAACTTCTAAAATCATTTTTACTTAATTATAGATATTAATATTGTAGTTTAATTTATCTTATAAATAACTTTATTTGATGATATATTATTAATAACATTATATTATAATTCTTTATAATTGTATATAATAAAAATCATAATATTATTTTATACTTTTTATTTTGCATTTATAATATAATTATCTATAAACCTGAGTTCGACAATAAAAACACCCAAATAAGTTATTTATGCTCTCTTACTTATAAGGCAACTAAACGGCAATCTTTTAAAAATTATCCTCTCAACTTAGCTACGATAAAAAAGATATTATATACCATACGATAATTCTACAAAAAAATATAGCTCAAACACTTTTTAGTTGGTATGATGGGATTATGGAAGATATGTTATAGTAAAAATTACTCCACAAAGAAGTGGAGTAAAATATTATTAGTATCTATATCTAAAATACACTCTTAAATCTTGTGCAGTATCAATAGCACTAGGAACATTAGCTACATCCATAGGTGTTCCAAAATCTCCGAAAAATGCTTGAGAACCAGTATAATCATAATCTATATAAGTATATCTAACTTGCATAGTAAAGATTTTATCTATGATTGGTTGAGTCCAGTAAGCTTCATAAGCATCACCACGAACAGCAAGTTTTGAACCTATCATAGTATCTTCACCATAAGTAAATGGTCTCCAGTATTTTGAACCGTGATTGTACTCAAGTCCAAACTTACCACCTGTCATATTTGGCATTTGAGCTCCTAGATAGATAGATGAACCACTCTCATTATCTAACGAGCCAAGCATTGCTTTTCCATCTTGTGGTCTAGTATTACTCCAAGCAAATGATGCAAACAGTGTTGTATCATCTAAGAAATCATTTATCTCATCGCCAACACCAGACATTTGAAATGATAATGCAGCACCATCTACATCACCATAAGTTTTAAGGTTATTAGTAGAAGCATCCATACCAAGAACATTGAATGCACGATAGTATTTTGCAAATGCAGTATATTGACCATCATCATACATCTTAGCTATTACACCTACTAAATCCATATTATGAAGTAATCCACCATCTTCTGCATAATCAGGATTTGCCATATTAAATCTACCATTTGCTTCAGATAAACCTCTACCTAAACAAACTTTTAAGTAACTTCCCTCAACAATATCATCAGTTTTAACACTACCACTGATACCATCAAATTCCATATTTATAATATGCCCGATTGGTGATTTTGCTTTATCATCTTCTCTCATATTTACTAAGAAACCATTAGTAGCTGGGCGACGACCAACACTTAAAGTATAACCTCTATCGTTGATAGTTGGTGACCAGAACCAATAAGCTTCTCTTACTCTTAATGTATCATTTGTTAAATTTTCATTAACAATCCAGTCAAAAGTATCAAATCCTTGTCCAGTACCCATTTGACCATAGTTAGCACCAAAAGCTTTGTTATAAGCTAAAGTACCTTTAAACATCATATCATCAGTAGGTGCATAACCCATACCAAGCCACAATCTCATAGAATATAAACCATCATTTGAATACTTTGTACCATCTGTAGTTTTATACTGAAGATTATCATAAGAAGTTCTAAAATCAACATCAAATTTGATGTTATCATTGTTTGCAAGTTTATTAACAGTAGAGACTTTTTTTGTTAGTCTTTTTTGTTTTTTTTCAGTTTTTGCAAGTTGAGACTCTAAACTTTTAATCTTAGCAGTGTATTGAGTTTCTAGTTTTTCTAGTTGAGCTTTAAGTGCATCCAATTGAGCTTGCATATCAGCATCTGCATAGATTGATGTGCTTAAAAGTGCAACAGCAGAAAGTGCTATTATTTTTTTCATTTTCATTCCTCTTAGTAAAATGAACTTATTTTAGCGAATTAGAGATTAAAAAAAGATATATAATTTATTTATGAATCTCTTTTATCATTTCATAAGCTTGATTTATCTCTTGTGTCTTTGCTGTTGCTTCTTTTATGTAGCTATCGTCTTTACCTTGAGATTTTATAATATCTGGATGGTATTGTCTTACTAATTTTCTATAGGCCTTTTTGATAGTTGCCATATCATCTGTTTCTTTTACTCCAAGTATCTTATAAGCATCTGATATATTATTTTGAGGTTTTATATTTTTTATCATATCTTCAAACTGATCAAAAATATTATGATATATTTTTGGATCAAATTCTAAACTTTCTGCTATTGTTGCTAGTATCTCCTCTTCACTTTTGCTAACCTCTCCATCTACAAATGCCAACTGTATAAGAAATCCCATGAAATGAAGTTGTTTTGCTTTATCTCTTTTTATACTTTGAGACAGTTTATAAGCTATCTCTTGTATATTTGAAATAGAATGTTTTTCCTCTTCAAAGATTTGCTTTAAAATGCTTTTTGTTTTTTCTGGTTCTGGAAATATACCAGATATATCATCAAACATTATTCCTATAAGTTGTGCTTCTAGAGCATCTACTTTTCCATCTGCTTTTGCCACTTTTGCAACAAGAGCTACAAAAAGTCCTAATTCTGAATTTTTTATAGATTCATAAGATATTGAAAAGTCTTTTAAAGCTTCTTTTGAATACTCTGTATAGTTTGAATAACTTTTAAATACATAGTAAAACACAACTCCTAGTATAGCTAGTACAATAATATTTCCCATTTTATAGTTCCTTTTTATCTACTCTAAACCAACCAGCTATAGAGTATCTTTTTTTATTTGATTTTAGTACTTCATGAGGAAACTCTTCACTCATAAATACTACTAAAGTATTTAGTTTAGGTGTTACTTTCGTCAAATACTTATCGTATTTGTCATATATAATAAGTTCTCCACCATCCTCTTTTTTCCAATCATCATTTAGATAAAAAACTGTTGTTACAACACGGTTTTTTGAATTTTTAAAGGCATCTAAATGTTTTTCATAAAAATCACCATTATCATACAATGCAAAATGACTTTCATAGTAGCTAAGTCCTAGATACAACTCTTTATTAAGATAAGTTTGTAAAGATTTACTAAATTCTAAAAATTTACTTTGTATAGAATTGTCTTCATATAACCAATGAATTTTATCTTTTCTTTTATTTTGATCTAGTTTTGAATCTATAGAGATACCAGCTTGTTTATAGTTTGTTTTATTGATCGCAAAATTTAAAAGTTCTTTTGCCAAATCTGTATCTAGTGCATTTTCTATAACAACATATCCATCTGTAACTAATGCTTGAGTTATAGTTTCATAAAGCTCTTTCAAAAACTAAGTCCTCCTCCAAATGAAGCGAAGTTTGGGTCTATATATCCATAGATTGAACTTTTCATTCTTAATTTTTCTATATCTGCTTTACTTGATATATCTTGAGGGCATACCATTGTACATTCATTACAAAGTGTGCAGTCCCATATACCGTTTGTTTGTATAGCATCTATTTTTTCTTTTTCATCAGTTTCTCTTTTATCTGATATATATTTAAATACCCTTGTTAATGAAAAAGGACCTTTAAAGTCTGGATTTAGAGTATAAACTGGACATGCACTATAACAAGAACCACATAATATACAATCACTTTGTATCTCATTTAATTTTTCATCATTTTGAGATATTGCAACTTTTTCTTCTGTTGGATTTAACCAAGCTTTTGATAGTTTGTTAAAACTGTATGCTTTATCCATATTTACTACTAAATCTTTTATGATAGGTAAGTTTTTTAATGGTGTTATTTCATCACCATCTTGCAATTTGTACGAACAGGCTAAAACTTCTCTTCCATTTACTCTCATAGCACAACTTCCACACACACTACTTCTACAACCACTTGCAAAGGTAAGAGAAGCATCTTGTGTTGTTTTTATATGGTTTAGTACTTCTAAAAGTGTAGCATTTTCTAAATCAACTTCATATTGTTGAAATTTACTTTCTCTTTTAATTTTTATCTTCATACTATACCATCCTTTGTTACTAATGTATCTTTTTCAAATATCTGCTGTTCTTCTTGAAAATCTATTCTAAAATGTGCTCCTCTACTTTCTTGCCTATATATAGCACTTTTTATTATAACTTCTGCTAGAAGTAGAGTATTAGTAAATTCTAAAAATTCAATTTTATTTGTATTGTAAACTTTTGAATTATCATATATTCCCATTTCTGGTAGTTTTGATATATAGTTTTGTACTTTTTTTAGTGCTTCATTTAGTGAGTTTTCATCTCTTGTAATTCCTACATTACTATAAAACAGATTACCTAATTCTTTTTTTATCTCATAAAAGTTGATTTCAGGATTTTCATTTAATTTTATGTCATCTAAAATTTCAATTTTTTGATCTATCTCTTTTGCCTCTTTAACAGCAAATTTACCAACTTCTCTACCAAATACTATAAGTTCCAATAGTGAATTACCACCTAAACGATTTGCACCATGAATATGATGATTTGCACATTCACCAACAGCGAAAAGACCTTTAATATTTGTTTGTGAATTTTCATCAACATCTATCCCACCCATAGTATAGTGAGCTACTGGTTTTATTGGAATTAAGTCATTTATAGGATCTATATTTTCATATAGTTTTGCTAACTTTCTTTCTTGTGGTAACTCTTCATTTATAAATTTTTCTCCAAGATGTCTTATATCTAAAAAAACATCCTCTTTATTTTTGATCTGTTTATCTATGGCACGAGCAACTTTATCTCTAGGAAGAAGTTCATCTACAAATCTTTTACCTTTTGAATTTAACAAGTAGCCACCAGCACCTCTAGCACTTTCAGATATTAATATAGCTGAATTTTTAAGTGCTGTTGGATGAAACTGTATAAATTCCATATTGCTAAGTTTAGCACCAATTTTAAATGCTGCTGCTATACCATCTCCTGTTGAAGCTTTTGAGTTTGTTGAGTGATTATCATATATACGAGCATAACCACCAGTTGCTATTATGACAGCAGAAGCATTATGAAGTTCAACTTCCCCAGTTCTGATATTTAAAATCTTTGCCCCTGTAATTTCATCGTTATCACAAACTAGCTCTAATAAAAATCTTTCATTAAGAATTTCTATATTTTTAGATAAGCATCTATCATAAAGTGTATGTAAAATTTTTAATCCAGTATAATCTTGTGCATAACAAGCACGTGGTGCAGAAGCACCACCTAATGTTCTTTGGGCAATTTTAGAATCTTGAGTTCTACTAAAGCATACACCTATTTTATCTAACCATTGAACTGTATCTACTGCTTTTTTACATAAAAATTCAACCATTTTTTCATCAGCCAAAGAGTGAGCAGATTTTAGGGTATTTGTTATATGTGATTTTACACTATCCTCTTTTATATTTCCAAAAGAAGCATTAATCCCACCCTGAGCCATACAAGTTTGAGACCTTGTTGGATACTCTTTGGTTATAACTTTTACATTAGCACCTGCTTCATGGGCACTTAAAGCACAGCTTAAACCTGCACCACCTGCACCTATGATTAAAATATTTTTTTGCATTTTTATCTACTCTCCACTGTAATTGTATCGCTATGATATAATAATTTTTATATGATATAATTTAACTTCAAAATAAAAGGTTATATAAGATGGGTATTTATAAGTAGTGTGTGCAATCTTTGGAATACTAGGTAGATATAATGAGCAACAAGCTAAAAAAGCTTTAGCCCTTTTAATTCATCGTGGTAGGGATTTTTGTG
>JAMOQV010000156.1 GCA_027068615.1 Helicobacteraceae bacterium
ATCCAAATGGAACAGAAAGCACAACCGATATAGGGATACTCCAACTCTCATAGAGTGCTGCAAGGATTAAAAATACAAAAATCATCGCATATATCATAGTATAGTTAGTTGAATTTTTTAGTTTATCTTCTTGATACGATGTTCCAGCCCATGATAGTGTATAACCACTCTGAGGTAAAATTCTAGCACTTATCTCTTTTATAGCTTCCATCGCATCTCCTGAGCTATGCCCTGGTGCTGCTGAGCCTGTTACATACCCTGCATTAAAAAGATTAAATCTCTGAATAACACTAGCTCCTACTACTCTTTTTAAAGAAACAAGTTCACTCACTGGTATCATATTGCCATCAAGTGATTTAACATAGATAGTTTTAAAATTATCAACCGTTCTTCTAAAATCACCCATAGCTTTTGCATTTACATGAAATACCTTACTAAAAAGGTTAAAGTCATTGATATAAGCTTCTCCAAAATATGCACCTATAGTATTGTATAAAACAGTTAAATTTACATTCATCGATTTTGCTTTTTGGGTATCTACTTTTAGTTCATATTGTGGTGTTCTTGTATCAAGAGTCGATCTAACCATCATAAGTCTTGGATCTTTGTTTGCTTCTTCAACAATCTTTTTTACATAACCATCAAGCTGATGCAGATCTCCACCTGTTCTATCTTGTATCCACATCTCAAATCCATCTGTCATACTCATACCCATAATTGGAGGTGGATTAAAAGCCAACACAAGAGATTCTTTATATGTAGAAAATTGTCCCATAAGCTGACCAGCTATTGCCATAGACATTGTATCTGGACTTTTTCTCTCATCCCAAGGTGTCAGTTTTGCAAACATAAAAGAAGCATCACTTTTAAATGCCATAGTCATCAGATCAAGTCCACTAACACCTGCAGCTTCATCTATATGTGGATTTTGCATAAGTGTTTTTTCAACTTCTAAAGTTGTTTTATCTGTATTACTTAACGAAGTTCCAGGCATATTAAATTTAAATATCATCAATATACCTTTATCTTCTGTTGGAACAAGTCCAGTTGGAAGCATTTTATTTATCTCTACTGTAGCATAGATAAGAATTCCATACAACAAAAGTGAAAATACTCCCATTTTTATAATAAATTTTGCTGTTTTTGTGTATTTATCTGTTGTCCAACTAAAAAATTGATTAAATTTTCTAATAGGCCAAATTGGTTTTTCTTCTCTTTTTAGTAAAAGTGCAGCAAGTGCTGGAGTTAGAGTTAAAGCAACAAGCCCAGATATTGTTACAGAGATAACAATAGTAAGAGCAAACTGTTTATAAAACTCACCGCTAAATCCTTGAGTTAAAGCTGCTGGAATAAACACAGCACTTAAAACTAAAACTATAGCAATAAGTGGTGAAGTAAGCTCTTTCATTGCATTTATAGTTGCATCTTTTACACTGATATCTTTATCTTCACTTAGGTTTCTCTCAACATTTTCAACAACAACAATGGCATCATCAACCACTAGACCAATAGCAAGAACTAAAGCAAAAAGTGATAAAAGATTGATAGAAAATCCAAAGGCATAAAGACCAGCAAATGTTCCTATAATGGCTACAGGTATAGCAATAACAGGTATTAAAGTTGCTCTCCAGTTTCCAAGAAAAACATAGATAAGAATAACAACTAAGATAATCGCTTCATAAAGTGTTTGTAAAACTTCATCTATAGATGCTTTTACAAATGGTGTTGTATCGTAGGGTATATGATACTCTATATCTTTTGGAAATCGTTTTATCAACTCATCTACAGTTTTATCAACTTTTTTTGATACCTCAATTGCATTAGCCCCTGGAGCTAAAAATATCCCTACACCAACCATTGGTTCTAAATTGTATGAGCTTCTTACATTGTATGAACTCATTCCTAGTGTTACTTTTGCTAAATCTTTAAGTCTTAAAGCACTACCATCTGGATTTGAGCGAATAATAATATTTTCAAACTCTTTAGCAGTTGTGTATCTTCCTTGTGTTTTGATGGTATATTTATAGGTTGTACCACTATTTACAGGCTCTGCACCTAAAGTTCCCGCAGCATATTGGTTATTTTGCTCTCTTACAGTATTAACCACTTCTAAAGGTGAGAGATTATAAAAGCTAAGCTTTTGTGGATCAAACCATATTCTTATAGAGTAGTCTCTATCTCCAAAAACCATAACATCACCAACTCCAGCTATCCTTTTAAGATCATCTACCATATTGATTTTTATATGATTATGGATAAATGCAACATCATGAACACCATTTTTTGATGTAAATGTAAAAAACTTTAAGATATCTGGAGATTGTGCTTTTACACTTATACCTTGTCTTCTAACCTCTTCGGGAAGCTTACTAAGTGCTAATTGAATACGGTTATTAACATCAACTTTTGCTTGGTCTTTGTCTTTTCCTATCTCAAAAAATACATTGAGTGTCATCATCCCATTTGGAGAAAGTGTTGAACTCATATATATCATATCATCAACACCGTTGATGCTCTCTTCAAGAGGTGCAGCCACTGTTTTTGCCAAAGTATCTGCATCAGCTCCGGGGTATATTGCAGTTACAACTATCTGAGGAGGTGTGATGCTTGGATACTCTTGCACTGGAAGAAGTTTTATAGAGATTGCACCAGCTATTAAAATAACAAGTGCAATAACGGTTGAAAAAATCGGTCTATTTATAAAAAATTTAGAAAACATCTATTTTCCTTGTTGGTTTATAATTTTATCTACAACTACTTCACCACCTGGTTTTAGTCTAAAGAAGTTATTTACTATAACTTTATCCCCAACTTTTAAAGCACCACCTTTTACTACAAACTTATCTTTACTTGTATCACCCACAACAACTGGGCGAACACCTACATGACCATGTTCTTCTACAAATACTATCGTTCCTAAAGGGTTTTGAAGTACAGCTTTTTGAGGAATAGTTATAATATCTTTTTGTATAATATTATCTGTAATTACTCTAACAAATTGACCTGGCATCAAATAGCCATCTTTGTTATCAAAAATAGCTCTCATTTTTACAATGGAAGTTTTACTATCTGTATTTACATCTATAAAATCAACAATACCCTCTTTTTTAAAAATTTTACCATTAACCTCTAATTGAACTTTTATGTTTGAACTGTCTTTTATGCTCCAAATATGGTTTTTAATCTTTTTATAATCACTCATAGGTGCAGAAAACTCCACAAAAACTTTGTCTTTTTGAGTTATCTCTACAAGTCTGCTCGGAGGTGTATTTGTAACTAAATCACCGACATCAACTTGTTTTAAGCCCACAACACCACTAATAGGAGCTTTGACTTTAGTGTATGCTAAATCAATCTGTGCCTGTTTTAGTTGTGCTTTTGCTAAAGATACTGATGCTAAACTTTGTTCGTAAGATGAAAGTGCATTATCCCTCTTTTCTGAAGATACTGCTTTTTGAGTAAAAAGTTTTTTAACTCTTTTCCAATTTCTTGTAGCATTATTTAAAGTAGCATTATTCATCTGCAGAGATGCTCTTGCTGCTTCAACTCTAGCTTTATAAATATCATCCTCTATCTGATAAAGCAAATCACCTTTATTTACTTTTTGACCCTCTTTAAAATTTTTTAACTCTAAAATACCTAAAGCCCTAGATACAACTTGCACTTTTTTATATGCTTTGATTGTTGCTGGATATTTTAAAGTGATAGGTAAGGTCATAGGTTTAGGAACTATATAAATATCTGCTTTTGGTGTTGGCATTTTCATACCTTTTGGTGGTCCACCTGCAAAAACTGTAGTTGCTCCAAACATCAACGATGCAGTTAAAAGTGAACTGATTAATCTTGTTTTTCTCATTTTATAAAATCCTTTATATTTTTATTTGTATTGTAATAATATGTAGCATAAGCTATTTGAAGATCATTTAATGCTGTTTCATACTGAGCTTTGGCTAGTGTTTTTATACTCAGAGCATCAAGATATGTTACATAATCAACAAGACCTGCTTCATATTTTTCTGAAACAGTCTCAAATGCTGATATAGAAGATGTTAGTGAACTTTTTGCACTTTGTATTTGAGCTTTTACTGTCTCTATTTTTAAAAGTGAAAGTTCAATATTTATATTTTGTTCATCTTTTAGTTGCTCTACCTTTTTACTAAGAGCATCTTTTTGCATAAGAAGTGCCTCTTTTTGTTTTGAAATAGTTCCGTTATCGTAAAGTCTCATATTTAGTGTAAGCATCAATACATTTTGATTATCAAGAGTAGAAGGAGTGATAGAATTTTCTCTATCGTAATCATATACACTATAAGTATCTTCTAATCTTAATTGTGGATAATAATTAGCATTTAAACTATCTGCACTAAATGCTAAAGATGATGCATTTGCTTGGAGAGACAAGATAGCATCGCTGTATTCTGTTTTTATATCTTGGGGTTTTTTTATAGATGAGTTATCTAAAATATCAATCTTTTTACCAACTTTGATGCTAAGAAGTTTTTTTAAAGATGTTATCTGATACTTTGTAGAACTTATTTTATAACTATTATTGCTATAAGCAGCTTTTAATCGCTCAACATCATCTTTAGTAGCAGAACCTACAGCATAAAACTTTTTTACTCTCTCAAGAGAAGCAAGAAGTTGTTTATCTTTTTCTTGTAATGCTTCTAGTGTTGATTTTGCACTTTTTATGCTATAAAAATCTTGAACGATTTGCAATTGTAAACTTTTTTTATAAGCTGATGCATCATATTTTGATGATTTAAGAACAGCTATATTTTGCTTAATGGTGTTAGATTTTCTTCCACCATCGTACAAATCAACTCCAACTTTAGCATAAGCACTATATGTATCTCCTGCTTGAAAAGGGGTAGCATCATCATCTCTCTTGTAAAAAGCTCCTACATCCAAAGTTGGATAATAAGCATTTTG
>JAMOQV010000157.1 GCA_027068615.1 Helicobacteraceae bacterium
GGATAGGGCTAAAAGTGTATCAGTATGGACTTAAAAATGGTGTACTTTTAAGACCTTTAGGGCATATAGTTTATTTTATGCCACCATATATCATAACCTATGAAGAGATAGATAAGATGATGGATACTGCTTATGAAGCTATCATAGCTTTATAACCTGAGTTCGACAATAAAAATACCCAAATATAGGGCAACTAAACGGCAATCTTTTAAAAATTATCCTCTCAACTTAGCTACAGCTAGGTTTTCGAGTATATTTTTTAAAATCTCACCATTTATTTACCCTATCTTTGGGCATTCTATTGTCGAACTCAGGTTTATAAGCTATGATAAAAGTAGAGATAGTATAGTTTGAACGGGTAATATTAAAAGATAATCTTTCAGTGGTGTCATAAGTACTACTAAAACGATTATCATCCCATATCTTTCATATTTGTAAAAAAACTCGGCTACTGAATTTATGTTGTATTTTAATGCTAAATGCATAACAAAGTGAGCTCCATCAAACTGAGGGATAGGAAGTAGGTTAAATACACCTAAAACAACATTTATTAGAAGAAGTTTTATAACAAACAGATATACAAATACATACACTAAACTATCTGCAACAGTTGGTTGAGCCATACTCATAATAGCCATAGATGCAAAAACAGCCAATGTAAAGTTATAAACAATACCAGCTAAATCAACTTGCATAGCACCTTTGTAACCAGCATTTCTTATAACTGTAGCCATATTTATAGGTACAGGTTTAGCCCAACCAAATAAAAACCCACTATCACTACCTAAAAGTATAGGTAGAAAGTACATAGTTGCAGGAACTATGATAGTACCTACTAAGTCTATATGAATAAGAGGGTTTATAGATAATCTTCCAGCATTTTTAGCTGTATTATCCCCTAGCTTGTAAGCTACCCAACCGTGCATAATTTCATGACCGATAATAGCAACGGCTAGTGCAAGAACAGAAGCTATAAGCTTTAGTATATCAATAGAGTCCATGATCGTTTTTATCTTCTTTTATTCTCTCAGCTATAGCTTTTTCTAAGTGTATAGGCTGTTCTAAATCTGTTGGAGTTTTCCCTATTCTGTCCCATCTAATCTCCCAATTTTTATCTATAGAAAAGTAGATAAACCAAGGAGTACCTTCTAGGTTTTCATAAGGCACAGTTCCCCAAAAACGGCTATCGTTTGAGTGGTCACGGTTATCTCCCATCATAAAGTAGTTACCTTTTTCAACTTTAAAAGGTTCAAAATCAAATATAGGTAAAGGGTATCTACCATTGTTTACGATTTTATCATCATGATGGATACCAGGATGTTTTTTCATATATGGATTTTTTACCCAAAGTTTCCCAGCAAAGTTTATAATCTCATAACCTTTAAAATGCTCTTTTATCCATGCATCGCCCTCTCTATGGTGTAAAAATAGATTTTTATCAACAACAAAAAGTTCATCATCTGGTAAAGCTACACATCTTTTTACAAAGTGAGTTTTAGTATTGTGAGGGTATCTAAATATAACTATATCACCTCTTTTAGGTTTATCTCCATCTATAAGTTTTAAACTATCGCTCCAAGGCATTATAGATATCTCTATAAAAGGTATATGTGGCATAGGGATACCATAAGCAAACTTTTTACCAAATAGATGATCTCCAACTAAAAGTGTATCTTTCATACTTCCACTAGGAATACGAAATGCTTGAGCTATAAAAAATATAACAAAAAGAACTATGATTATAGTTCCAGTCCAAGAGTTTGAAAATCTGTAAGCCTTAGAGATAAAGTTTTTCATTAGTTTTATTTACTCTCTTTTATTTTTTTTGCATTTAGTTTTGCTGCTTTTAGAGTGTTGCTTAAAAGCATAGATATAGTCATAGGTCCAACTCCACCTGGAACAGGTGTGATGTATGAGCATTTTTTAGAAACATTTTCAAAATCAACATCACCAACAAGTTTACCGTTATCTGCACGGTTTATACCTATATCTATGATGATAGCTCCATCTTTTACCATATCTTCTTTTATAAGGTTGATTACACCAACACCTACAAGGATAATGTCAGCATTTAAAGTATGCTTTTTTAAGTCATCTGTAAAGATATGACAAATCTCAACAGTCGCATCTGCATTTAGAAGTAAAGATGCCATAGGTTTTCCAACTATATTTGAAGCACCAACAACACAACAGTTCTTACCTTTTACATCAATGTTGTATTCGGCTAAAAGTTCCATAACACCAAGAGGAGTACAAGGAACGAATCCATCTAAGCCAGTTGTAAGGCGACCAACATTAAAAGGATGAAAACCATCTACATCCTTTTCAGGAGTAACAAGTTCTAAAAGTTTTGTTGTATCTATATGTGCTGGTAGTGGTAGTTGTATAAGTATCCCATCAACATTTGTATCGTTGTTTAGCATCATAATTGTTTTTTCAATAGCCTCTTGAGAAATTTTTTCAGGCATATCGTGAGTGATAGAGTAAAAACCAACTCTATCACAAGCTTTTTTCTTCATAGCTACATAAGCTGCACTTGCTGGGTCTTGACCAACTAAAACAACAGCTAACCCAGGGGTACAACCACAAACCTCTTTTAATCTGTTTACTTCATCTGTAACTTCTTGTTCTATCTTTTTAGCAAGAGCTTTACCATCTAATATTTGCATTTAAACCCCATAAATTATTTTTTTGTTATTATATCGTTTTAATATTAATAGCTTATTTACAGGTTGCTTTTTATGAGATATATAACTATATTGTTTTTTGTAACATCACTTTTTGCCAAGACATCATTTATAACACAGATGGAGTATGCATCTTCACTTTATAAAAATCCACGAGGTATAGGGTGTCAATTATGTCATGGGGAAAATGGAGAGGGGAAAGTTGTAGCAACTTATATCCATAAGAAAGAAAAAAAAGAGTTTGCTCCACCAGCTATAAACAATATGCACTTTAAAGATTTTTATGAAGCTTTAAATGAGAGAAAAAAAGGTATGCCTAGGTATTTTTTAACAAAAGGGGAGATAAAAGCACTTTATTATTATCTGAAAAAAAAGGCAAAAAATGAAAAATGATTTTAAATCTGTTTTGATGTTATCTTGTCATAACGAAAAGCATCTACAAAAAATTCCATCTTTAAAAGCTGATTGTATTATGTTAAATCTTGAAGATGGGGTAAGCAAGGAGCAAAAACCATTAGCATTGGAATTGTGTTGTAGATATCTAACAACTTATAAAGATGAGCAAAAAATGTTTGTAGTTCGTGTAAATGCTTTAGATGAGGGTGGTTATGATGAGATAAAAAGATTAAATCCACTTAAGCCAGATGCCATAAGAGTACCAAAGATAAACACTGCATTAGAGGTAAAAGAGACTCTTGAAATGTTGGATGATGATATAGAGTTGCATCTATCTATAGAGACCTCAAAATCGTGGCAAAATCTAAACTTACTAAAAGTAGATAAAAGGGTAACTACTTTTTATCTAGGTATTTTAGATATGTTTGCTGATATGAAGTTACCTCAAAGTATTATAAATACTACTAACCCAACAATGCTTTATATGTTAAGTCATTTTCTTATAAGTTGTAAATCTATGGGGATAAAACCTGTTTCTTTTGTTTATCAGGATTATAAAAATGAGGATGGCTTTTTAAAGTGGATAACTTTAGAAAAAGAGATGGGCTATGATGCAAAAGGTTGTATCTCCCCAAAACAAGTAGATATGGTAAATAATATATTTTTAGATAACGAAGATGAGATAAATCGTGCAAAAGAGATAATAGAACTTTTTGAGAAAAACCAAAAAGATGGTATATCTGGTTTTTCTCATGAAAAATATGGATTTATAGATGAACCTATCTATAAAGGTGCATTAGCTTTTGTAAACTTACACTAATTATTGTTTATCTTTTTGTCCAATTTACTCAATTTAGAGTATCCTTTTTAATTGTACCATCCATATCATATTTACTCAAATACCCTCTAGGTGTTAAAACTTTACCATTTTTAGTAAGTTTTGTGTTTGAGTTACAAACCATTATAAGAGTGGACATTGAAACATCAGGATGAGTTAGTCCTTGTTGAACTAAATCAGTAGTAGTAGTGATGTTTATATGCTCTTTTTCCCTTCCAATATTTGATGCTATGATGGCTATCCTCTCATCAGAGTTTTTAAGTGCTTCTAAAAAGTTTAAGTATGGTTGCGTTCTTGTTTTTGACTTAGGGTTGTATATACCTAGTATAAAGTCAGCTTCAAGAGAATTTTTTACCCTTTTGTCTATCATATTTATATCTGTTAGTCTGTCTGAAAGTGAGATGATAGCAAAGTCTTGTGAAACAGGTGCACCAACTCTACTTGCAGTTGCTAAAAATGAAGTAACTCCAGGAACTGAGATAACTTCTATCTCATTCCATAGGTTTTGTTCATCTATAAGCTCTACTATCAAAGTAGCCATACCAAAAACATTTACATCGCCATTTGAGATGATGCAAGTTGTTTTTCCATCTTTTGCAAAGTTTATCGCTTGATTTGCTCTATCTATCTCGTGAGTCATCCCTGATGTATATAACTCTTTTTCCCCTATAAGGTTTTTTAACTCTTTTGCATATTTTGTATATGAAACTACAACATCACACTCATTTAATGCTTCAACTGCTTGAGTTGTTATGTATGTATCTCCACCAGCTCCACTACTTAGTATATATAGTTTTTTCATTATTTAATCTCCTCTAATTTAATCTCTTCACAAACAACCATCTCCCATCCATTATAAACAAGCACAATTTTTGCAAATGGTTTATCTCTAAGATATGGTACTGTTTTTATATCGTAAGTTTGTAACTGTTGTTTTGCTTCTTGTACTTTTTTATCTTTTAATTCTTCTGTATATTTACTTCTAGGGATATACTTTAACT
>JAMOQV010000158.1 GCA_027068615.1 Helicobacteraceae bacterium
CGTGGTGCTGAGTATGTAGTTGATTTTTTACCAAAAGTTAAGATGGAGATGATAGTTGATGGTAAAGATGTTGAAAAAGTAACAACTGCTATAGTTGAAGCTGCTCGTACTGGTAAAATAGGTGATGGTAAAATTTTTGTAACTGATGTTGAGCAAATTATCCGTATCCGTACAGGTGAGACTAACACAGAGGCTATATAGTCTATGCTAGAAGCAGATTTCAAATATATCATAGACACATTTTTTACACTTTTTTCAATGGTGCTAATTGTTATGATGGTACCTGGTTTTGCTATGTTTGAAGCTGGACTTGTACGATCAAAAAATGTTACTGCAGTGCTTACTATAAATGCACTTATATATGCTATAGCTTCAATGGCTTTTTTACTTATAGGTTATAAACTTGCATTTGGTTCGTGGGACAACGACTCTATGAGTAAATGGGCAGCTTTTCTTTTTCAAATGGCATTTGTTGGAAAATCTGTAAATATTATGAGTGGTGGTGTTAGTGAGAGAGTTCGCATCATCCCTGTTGCTATATTTGCCATCATTATGGGTGGATTTATCTACCCTAGCATTGTAAATATCTCTTGGGGTGCTGATATGTTGGCAGGAACACCACTAGATATAGATATGTATGACTTAGCTGGTTCAACTGTTATACACTCAACTGGTGGCTGGGCTTTACTCTCTGCTCTTTTGATTATGGGTAACAGAAAAGGAAGATATACTAAAAATGGTGGAGTAAGACCAATACCTGCTTCAAATATTCCACTTGTATTTTTAGGTGCATTTCTTTTATGGATAGGTTGGTTTGGATTTAATGGTGGTTCAGTTGGTAGCATCTCTAGTGTAGAAAATGCTAATGCAGTTGCACTTACTATTATGAATACAAATACAGCTGGTTTAGCTGGTGCAATTGTAGCTACTATAATTATGTATGCAAGATATAAACTTTTTGATATTACGATGCTTTTAAATGGTGCATTAGGTGGGCTTGTTTCAGTAACAGCAGGGGCTAATCTATACGACATATATACACCAATCTTAATCGGTGCTATTGGTGGTGCTTTAGTTGTTTTTGCTATCCCACTTTTTGATAAGTTTAAATTAGATGACCCTGTTGGTGCTTTATCTGTTCATCTTGTAAATGGTATTTGGGGAACACTAGCTGTTGGTATTTTTGTAAGTGATATATCTTTTATGGCTCAACTTAAAGGTGTTTTAGTTGTTGGTGCTATCGTTTTTCCTATCTCTTATGCAGTTATTTTTGTTATAAATAAATTTATATCATTTACTGCTGATGATGAAGAACAACTTGAAGGTATGGATGCCGTTGAGTGTGGGATTGCTTCTTATCCTGAGTTTAAAAGAACTATATAATTCTGTAGCATTCCTCGATGTAAAAAAGTTACCTAAATAGATATAAATTTAAATTATCTTCCCATTAAAAAGGTAAGTTTAATATAGCTTTTTATATAATCCTTGCTATGACAAATACAAATATATCATTTATAACCATTGATGAATTAGAAAATTCATTGGCTGAGTATAATCTTGTTGACTCTTCTAGTACTCTTATACAGTTTTTTTGTGCAAGTGTAGATTTGGATTTTATTCAAAAAATACAGGCTATTTTTAGAGATAAATTTCCACAATCTATATTTATTGGTGCAACTACTGATGGGACTATTGAAAATGCAAATGTGTATGTAGAAGATACTAGTGTTTTATCTATTACCCATTTTGAAAAGACTACATTAAAATCAGCTATTATGAATCATGGTAGTAGTAGTTTTAATACTGGTCAACTTTTGGCTAAAACTATATGTTCAGATGATACTAAAGTTCTTATAAGTTTTGCAGATGGTATAAATTCTAATGGTGAAGAGTATGTAGAAGGTATAAATGATATAAATAAAGATATAATATTATCGGGTGGTCTTGCTGCAGATAATGGTTCGATGCTTAGAACTTATGTATTTGATAAGTATAAGATCATATCAAGTGGTGTTATAGGTGTTTCTTTAAGTAGTAAAGATTTAAATGTGACAACTAACTATAGCTTTGACTGGATGCCAATCGGTAAAAAACTAAAGATTACAAAAGCGATAAAAAATCGTATATATGAGATAGAGGGTATATCAGCTGTTGATACTTATGCTAAATACATGGGTAAAGATTTGGCAGAAAAATTACCACAAATAGGGATAGAATTTCCTTTGATTTTTGAACAAAATGGTGTTTCTGTTGGTCGTGCGGTTTTAAATAAGCATGATGATGGTTCTTTAACATTTGCTGGAAATATAAAAGAGGGTGAATTAGTTCGTTTTGGTGTTGGAAATATAGAAACAATTTTGAGAAACAATAATTATCATATAGAAAATTTATTAGATAGATTAAAATACAATGCTGAAGCTATATTTGTTTACTCTTGTATGGCAAGAAGAAGATTTTTAAATCAACATGTAGAAACAGAATTAAAGTCTCTTTCAAGTATAGGTGATGTTTCTGGCTTTTTTACTTATGGTGAATTTTTTCATGCACAATCTGATAATCAACTTTTAAATGAGACTATGACTATTTTAGCTTTATCTGAAAATAAAAATCCATTGGATGTTGATGTAAAAGAGATAAGCAAAGAAGAAGAGTTTGAGATAAATTCTGAGCATGTTTTAGCACACTTAGCAAATACTGTTTCTAGTGAATTAGCAGAGTTAAATGATAGTCTTGAACAAAGGGTAAAAGAAAATTTAAATTATATATATCAGCAAGCATATTACGATAAGCTTACAGGTCTTTCAAATAGACTAAGTCTTATAAAAGAACTAAGCCAATCTAGCGGTAAAATATTATTTTTAATAAATATAGATGATTTTACAACTATAAATGATTTTTATGGATTAGCCATAGGCGATAAGGTATTAAAACAATTAGCAGATTTACTAGTAAAAATTACTAAAAATGATGATGCTAAGGTTTTTAGACTACCATCTGATGAGTTTGCTATAGTTATGGCACTTGATTATAGTGTTGATCATATAGAAAAGAGAGTAAAAGAGTTTATATCTGCTGTTGAAGATGAAGAGTTTTTACTAAATGGTCACAATACTCATGTAACAGTTACAGTATCTGCTACATATATAAAAGATAGTGCAACATGTTTTGCAAATGCAGATATGTCTTTAAAACTTGCTAAAAGAGCTGGCAAAGAGTATATGATATATAACGAAGATATGAAGTTATCTAGTCATTATAAAAATAATATAACAACAGCAAATACTATAAAAAATGCTATATCTAGTGATAATATCATACCTTATTATCAGCCGATATTTTGCACAAAAAGTGGCAAAGTTGAAAAGTATGAAGCACTTGTTAGACTTAGAAATGATGAGGGTAAGATACTTAGTCCATTTTTCTTTTTAGACATTAGCCAAAAAATAAAGTTATATCCATATATAACAGAGATAATGATAGAAAAAACTTTTTCATTCTTTTCTAAAAATGGTTTAAATTTTAGTATAAACTTAGCTATAATGGATATTTTAAATGAAAAAACTAGAAAATTGCTATATAAAAATATAAAAGAATACGGTATAGCTAAGCAACTAACTATAGAGATAGTTGAAACTCAAGAGATGGAAAATGAAGATATCATACATAAATTTATAGATGATATATATGATTTTGGTGCTAAAATAGCCATAGATGACTTTGGAAGTGGTTTTGCTAACTTTGAGCATATGACTAAGATAAAATCAGATTATATGAAGATAGATGGTTCTCTTGTTAAAAATATAGATACAGATCCAAATGCTAGAATGGTTATAGAAACTATAGTTGTTTTTGCTAAAAAATTGAACAAAAAGATTGTAGCAGAGTTTGTAAGTTCAAAAGAGATTTATGATATAGTAAAAGACTTAGCTATAGACTATGTTCAAGGCTATTACCTAGGTAAGCCTAAAGATGATGTTATAAGTTAGTAATCTTTTTACTAGCTTATAATAATTAGTATCTCTAATCTTAAAATTAGGTGCGATTTTTTTAGTTTTTAAATGCTAGTCTTAGTTGAACTATTAGTAACAATCCTATAAAATCGACTGACAGTTATTAAGTCAATGTGTTGAAAGTACCTATTTTATGAATGTTTAGAAATTGTGGATGGGGTAGAGGGATACCACGACCACTATGCTTTTATAGGGCTTCTTAAATTGGTGTCAGTTGTTTTGTCAGTAAAGACATCAATTTTTCTACTTATTTTTAAGTGTTCTTGAGGTAAATATTTTGCATAAGTTGATATTGTTTCTTCAATAGTTTTATGACCTACTATCTGAGAAATATCAAGTATTGAGACACCACTATTTCTTATCATGTTTGTAACAAAAGTATGTCTTGTATTGTAAAACACTCTATGTTTAAAATTACATCTATCTAGTAAATTGTACCAATGTTTCATAAGTTTTTTACTATCGTAAAACTTATTTTTTGTATTTGGATTAAAAAATACAAATAAACTCATTTCTTGTTTACATATTTCAAATTGATTTTCAAGATATGGTTTTAAGGTTTGAAATATTGGAACTTTACGGATGCTTGATTTTGTTTTAGGTGTATCTGTTATACCATGAGCTATTCTTTTATTTACATCTATAATCATATTATCTAAATCAATATCATTCCATGTAAGGGCGATAACTTCCCCTGGTCTCATTCCAGTATAAAAAGATACAGCTATCAAGTTTTTGGGACTAAAAATAAAAGTTGTGTCCCAAAAATTTGCTATTATAAGGATAAGAAATAAATGGATGCATATATGAGTCAAATAGAGAATAAATTAAATATAGATCAACTACTTAAAAATCTAAGTAA